>NZ_JAEQDD010000024.1:0-50207 GCF_020737885.1 Microcoleus sp. PH2017_34_RAT_O_A
TTCATATATCTGTAAAGAGCGCTGAAGCGCAACTACATACCTAAGAGTTAACTTTTTTTTAAATAAAGGTACGTTGTTCCCCTTGAGCGCTCTTTCATAGATATAAGCAAAGAGCGCTGAAGCGCAACTACATACCTAAGAGTTAACTTGTATTTTGTGTCAGTTGCGTAAGTCCTGGAATGTAACGGATTTAAATTACTGATTCCCAATTACCCAAACAATCAAAATCCAAAATCTACAATCTAACAATAGACTCATGGATATTATTGAAAGCGTCAAAATGGCTGTCACAACTTTGACGGCAAACAAGTTACGCAGCAGCTTGACAATGTTAGGAATTATCATCGGTAATGCTTCCGTAATTTCGATGATTGGTATTGGCGAAGGAGCTCAAACCTATATTGCGGGACAGGTTAACTCTCTGGGTTCAAATTTGCTGTTTATCATTCCCGGAAGTCCTGATGCCCAAAGTCGCCCGGTGATTCCTCCTCAGACTTTGGTTTTGGATGATGCAGAGGCGATCGCCTCTCAAGTTCCTTCTGTCGAAGCAGTTGCACCAACTCTCAATGACAGTCAAATCGTTACTTACCGCAATAAAAACGTTTCGTCTTCGATTGTCGGAACTACTCCTGAGTTTCTGCCGGTGAGAAGCTTTGATGTTGCTCAAGGTCGTTTTTTAAACAAGCTAGATTTAGAAAGACAAGAAAATGTAGTTGCTTTAGGTTCAGAAGCTGCTGAACAATTGTTTGGCAATACTCAGCCTGTCGGTCAATATGTTCGCATCAAAAATGCAACTTTTCAAGTGATTGGCGTGATGCAGGCTAAGGGATCGAGTTTTGGTGACAATCAAGATATGAATGTTTATTTGCCGCTGACAACGATGGCTAACCGCATTGTCGGTCGCTCGTCTCCCTACGGTACTAAGGTAACATTTATTTCGGTTTCTGTGAAGGATGAAAAGTTAATGAGTGCGGCGCAATTTCAAATTGAAAATCTGCTGCGCTTGCGTCACAATATTACTAAGGAAGATGATTTTACTGTCCGAAATCAGAAGGATTTAATGAAGACTTTGGGCAGCATTACTGGTGCTTTGACTCTGATGTTGGCTTTTGTGGCGGCAATTTCGCTGTTTGTGGGCGGTATCGGGATTATGAACATTATGCTGGTTTCTGTGACTGAACGTACTAAGGAAATTGGACTGCGAAAGGCGATCGGTGCTTCTCCTCAGGATATTCTGATTCAGTTTATGATTGAGGCTGTGATTTTGTCGGCTGCTGGTGGTGCGATCGGTACTGGATTCGGTATCGGTGGTGTGTTTTTGGTGTCTGCTTTTAGTCCTCTGCAAGCTAGTGTTTCTCCAGTGGCGATCGCCCTTGCGGTTGGTGTTTCTGGTAGCATAGGCTTATTTTTTGGCATCGTACCGGCAAAACAAGCTGCTAAGTTAGACCCGATTGTGGCACTCAGAAGTGCTTAATCAGTTGACAGTTGACAGTTGACAGTTGACAGTTGGCAGTTGACAGTTGGCAGTTGACAGTTGACAGTTGACAGTTGGCAGTTGGCAGTTGGCAGTTGACAGTTGACAGTTGACAGTTGACAGTTGACAGTTGGCAGTTGGCAGTTACCAATTACCAATTACCAATTACCAATTACCAATTACCAATTACCAATTACCAATTACCAATTACCAATTACCAATTACCAATTACCAATTACCAAGACGATGATTGGGATGATTGTCGGAAATGCTTCGGTAATTGCGATGATTGGGATTGGAGAGGGTGCTCAAAATTTTGTAGGCGGACAAGTTAAATCTCTCGGTACAAATGTGTTGATTGTGAGAGCTGGAGTGCCTAATGCTAGCCGAAGTTCGATTAGAAATGCACCTCAAACACTGATAGTAGAAGATGGTAAGGCGATCGCATCTCAAGTCCCGTCGGTGCAAGGTGTATCTGCCGAACTCAACAGTTCAGAACTCGTTCGCTACGGTAACAAAAATGTCTCGTCTCTGATTTTTGGCACAATTCCCGAATTTCTGACAGTCAGAAACTTTGAAATGGCTAAAGGGCGATTTTTGACGGAACTCGATGTTAGGCAAAACAATCAAGTTGTGATTCTTGGTTCAGAATTGGCCGAAAAACTGTTTGCTAATACCAATCCCCTCGGCGAACAAGTGCGAGTCAAAAATGTCAGCATGAAAGTAATTGGAGTATTTGCGGAGAAAGGGACATCTTTTGGTACGAATTATGATAACTCAGCCGTTGTGCCGATCGCCACAATGGCCAACCGCATTGTCGGGCGCAAGTCTCCCTACGGTTTAGCTGTCACTTCGCTGTTTATTTCGATTCAAGATGAGTCGAAAATGGATGCTGCTCAATTTCAGGTGGAAAACTTGCTGAGACTGCGGCACAAGATTACCACAGAAGATGACTTTACTGTCCGAAATCAGAAAGATTTAATGGCGACAATGGGCTCGATTTCCGGGGCCCTGACACTTATGTTAACTGCTGTGGCCAGCATTTCTTTGTTAGTCGGCGGCATTGGGATTATGAACATTATGCTGGTTTCTGTCAGCGAACGCACTCAGGAAATTGGGCTCAGAAAGGCGATCGGGGCTTCCCAACACGATATCTTGTTTCAATTCATTATCGAAGCTGTAATTTTATCTGCCGCTGGAGGCATCGTTGGGACTTGCGTAGGAGTCGGAGGTATCTTGCTTGTAGGTAATTTTACGCCTCTGCAAGCTGGTATTTCGCCTGTGGCGATCGCCCTTGCTGTTAGTGTCTCCGGTGGCGTCGGTCTCTTCTTCGGCGTGATCCCGGCGCGTCAGGCTGCCAAACTCGACCCGATCGCAGCCTTGAGAAGTGCTTAACAAATAATTACATATATAGCATACTTAAGTATATACCTAGGCAAGTATATACATAATGTTACTCGTTGATGCTAACCACGGTGTATATATGTTGAAAAATTAATAAAACCAGTCGGATGGTAAAGTTTTAGCAAAAACAATGTAGTTTAAATAAAAAATTAATCGGAAACTTTATCAAAATGAGTGAAATATTAAAGATTCAATGAAGTTTCACTCAGGGGATTTACTTACTTAAGAAAAGGCCTAATAATCTAAACTACGAGCAAACACTCATAGCATCGATCGATGGCTATGAAGGTTGGCTATTTGATGAAAATTTTTAAATAAAAACCAATGGCTTCTATTACCAGCAGTCCCAAATTTGACTTTCTCGAAGGAACTTCAGGCCCAGACACAATTAACGGCTTGGATGGTAACGATATAATTTATGCCAAAAGCGGAGATGATTTGCTCCAAGGCGATCGAGGTAAAGACAAAATTTGTGGCGACTCTGGTAACGATACAATTGCTGGCGGCCTAGACGACGATATGATCTGGGGCGGCAAAGGCAACGACCTGATATTTGGCGACTCAGGCAACGACACTCTCTACGGGTGCGTAGGTAGCGATACCATCAGCGGTGGTGAAGGCAATGACATATTTGCGATCGGCAAAAGCAACGGCGGCCCAACGGTAGCCACAGCAGACTACATCACCGACTTCGAGAAGGGCAAGGACAAAATTCGGTTGCTCAATGGTCTCACATTTAACGACTTAAACATCCAACAAGGCACAGACGCTAACAGCAACAGCACGGTAATTCAAGACAAACTCACAGGTGAATATTTAGCAGTATTGCAGGGAGTCAATAGCAGCACCGTCACCCCCGACAACTTCGCAACTCACCTTTCGGGAAACTGCATCAGAGAGTCGAACGGAATGATGCTAGACGCCATCCGGACAGCCGGCACCCCGCCTCCGGTAGCCTCCCGCAACATGGCAATGGTTCACGCGGCCATTTACGACGCTGTTAACTCGATTACCAAAAAATACAGCCCTTACCGCGTCAACATAGATGCACCAGCGGGGGCATCAGAAGAAGCTGCGGCTGCGGCGGCTACCTACCGCACTCTGCTTAGCCTGTACCCTGCACAAAGCATCAAATTTGATGCAGCATACGCATCGTCTTTAGCAAAAATTCCCGATGGGAAATCGAAACAAGACGGAATCGCGATCGGAGAACAGGTTGCTGAGAAAATTATCAGTTGGCGCAGTACAGACGGCGCTAACAAAGTAGTACCCTACACACCGAAAACTGACGCAGGCAATTGGCAGCCGACTCCTCCGGGCCTGGCCGCATCATTGCTGCCCCAGTGGCCGGATGTGACTCCCTTTGCGATGACTAGCGGTTCGCAGTTTCGTCCGTCAGGCCCGCCCGCCCTCGATAGCGCCAAGTACGCAGAGGAGTTGAACGAGACTAAAGAAATCGGCAAAATTGACAGTCTGACGCGCACGCCCGATCAAACTGCGATCGCCAAATTCTGGGCCAACGGCGGAGGTACTTTTACTCCCCCCGGCCACTGGAACCAAATCGCCTCAGAAGCATCGGCCCTCAGCGGTACATCGTTGGAAGATAGCGCCCGCTTGTTCGCCCTGCTAAATATTGCCCAGGCCGATGCAGCTATTAACTCGTGGGATGCTAAATATAAGTACGATTTCTGGCGGCCCGTGACAGCTATTCGCCAAGCTGACACAGACAACAATCCCAACACAACAGCCGATCCTCTGTGGACACCGCTGCTGATAACTCCGCCCTTTCCTGAGTACACATCGGGCCACAGTACCTTTAGCGGTGCAGCGGAACCAGTTTTGAACTCTGTATTTGGTTCGGATTTTGGCTTTGCAGATAAGGGAGACAAGTCTGTCAACAGTCTGCGAACCTTTGACAACTTTGCCCAAGCGGCCGACGAATCGGGGATGAGTCGCATTTACGGAGGCATCCATTTCATGAGTGCTAACGTAGACGGTTTGAGCGCGGGTAGAAATGTGGGGAACTATGTTGTCCAGAATTTCTTAGTTTAGGAAAGTGGCGAGTTGATGGAAAATGGAAAATTTTCCATTTTCGATTTTCTGAATTGGGTGCATCTCTGATTTTGCAAATGTATGAAAAAATCACTGCGTACCTTACCGCTATCAGTAGTGCGTCAAGCTATTTTTTGGTCTTAGGAATGAGAATTAAATAACTTACAATTTTAATTATTGTGGGATGGGCGTCCCGCCCGTCTATAAAGGACGGGCGGGACGCCCATCCCACAAGCTTGTGTAAGGGTGCATATCAGTTTTGCAAGAAGCATTGTTTATTGTAGTGCGAGCGTCCCCGCACAGCAAAGCTTGTACAAGCTTTGCTGTGCGGGGACAGCACTGTAAATGCAAAACTGAGATACACCCCTTGTGTAAATTATTTAATTCGCCATCCTTAGTCCTGACTATTCCAGCAGTTCCACAGTGCCGAGATATCCATCTACTCGCACTTTTTGACCGTCTCGCAGGCGAGTTGTAGCTTCAGCAATATTCATGACTGCGGGAATTTTGTACTCGCGGGCGATAATTGCTCCGTGAGACAACTGACCGCCAACTTCGGCTACAATTGCCTTTGCTCCCAACAGTAGCGGCGCCCAACCGGCATCGGTGTAGGGTACTACGGCGATCGCATTTTCGCCTAATTCTGTAGTGACACTCCGGCAAATCTTCACAAAACCTTCGACGCAGCCGATACTTGCGGGAATTCCCTGCATGATACCGGTTGCGGATGTTGCGGGGTCGATCGACCTTTTCTGAGAATTCGGCAGCAGATTGCCGTAGACTACAGGGGGAATCGGGCGATCGCGATCGGCTAACAGGCGATCGCGCCTCAGGCTAATCGTCTCCTGAAAAGAAACACTCGCACCGCTGCGAATCCACTGCTGAATCTCCCCAAATTCCAGATAAAAAATATCTCCTGGTTCCTGAAACACCTGCATTTCCAATCCGCAAGCTTCAATTGCCAAAAAAGTCCAGCGGAGATGAGCCAACAATCGCGCGTAAATTTCACTAATTTGGCTTTTAACTATAGCTCGTTCCTGACATTTATTTAAGCGCCACTTCTGAGCAAAAGTCAAGCTTAATTTTCCAGTTGCTGCTGAATTAGCAACAGTAGGTTTTTGAGCCAAAGTTATCAGCAATTTGCGGTAAGTTTCCGGCTGTTCTCGCCAAGTAGGAACAGCGATATCAGTTCCCACTTCGCTCAAATATCCGTAAATATCCAGCCACTGTTCAAAGTCTGCTTGCAAAGCCAGACTTTCAGTAAATATCTGTGCTAATTGTGCGGCTGAAACATTCTCGCCTGACTGGTAAATAGCAACTTCTCGCAATTTCTCAGCCAACTCTTGCAAAGCTCGCACCGAAGCGATTTCAGGAGCAGTATCATTAACAAGCCAATCATCATCAACGCGAAAAATTGCTTTGCGAATTGCCAGCCCGATCGGCCCCAAGATATTGTAGTAAGTAATCGGCTTCAGCCACTCCTGAATTTGCTCAGATTTATCCAACAACTCACTTAAATCTTGGTAATTGGGCATGGGGAATTGGGCATGGGGCATGGGGCATGGGGCATTGGGCATTGGGAATTGGGCATTGGGAATTGGGAATTGGGCATTGGGAATTAATATTCCTTCTTCATTCTTCCCTCTTCCTTCTTCCCTCTTCCTTCTTCCTTCTTCCTTCTCTGACTTCTCCAGACTTTCGATTGCTGGTAAAAAAATAGAAGTGCGATCGCCCGCAAAATCTGCATTCAGCGCCCGCTCCCGCTGCACCAGACGCCACAAACCGGGTAAAGAGGGCAAAATCTTCCCCAAAGGTGGCTTACCCATCTTCTGCCCTCTGAGCAAAAACTCCAAACCCTGCTCCGGCAATCCCATCATCCGAAAGATTTCGCCCAACAAAGTCGCGTTAAAATAGGCGTGGGAACCCAGCAAAGTCGCCGTTTCCTTGAAATTTAGATTAGCAGCGCGATCGGCCAAAACCACCCGAAAAATCTCTCCCCAAACCCCGCAAGTCAGCGGCCGATTAATCGACCAAGTTAGCGGGCGAATTGCACCAGGAATCACTTCTGCGGCAATAGTTCGAGTCCAAAACGGCTGCAAATTAGTAATCGGGCGGCTTTGCAAAATCCAAACTTTTTCCCCGTCCCAACTCCACTCAATATCCTGCGGGATGCCGTGAAAAAAAGCTTCGATTGCTTGCGCTTGTTTGACTAATTCAGCTATAATTTTTTTGTCAAGAATTGAACTGATTTCAAGCTCGCTTAAATTTTGTTCTAAAGCTTCAGGCTGGGTAAAATCTAATTCCAAATGAACCGGAGTAACTTGTCCGCCGACAACAGATTCAGCACCTCCCGGCAAAGCTTCAATAATTATCTGGGAACCGCCATCTAAAGGATTGCGGCTGAACATAACTCCCGCAATTTTTCCCTCAATATAAGGCTGAATCAAAACAGCCATTTGAGTATCCGGGAGTTGTCGCTGCTGGCGGTAAGCCACAGCTTCGGAAGTCCAATAAGACTGACGGCAGCGGTGAATGCCAGCGATTAATTCTGCTTCAGTGGAAACAGGCCCGATAGTTTCATATTGCCCAGCCGCCGAACTAATATCGCCATCTTCTCCCGCCGCCGAAGAGCGCACAATCATGCGATTTTCGATTTGCGATTTTAGATTTTCGATTAAAGAATTAGGGATTGACAAATTTTCACTGTTTTCTGAATGCCCGATGCCCGATGCCCGATGCCCGATGCCCGATGCCCGATGCCCGATGCCCGATTCATTCAATAATATCCAGCCAGAAGGAACATTAAAATTAGCGCGTTTTAGTTGAGACAATCTCGCAGCTTTATCGCCGCAAATTTTAGCATCTAACGAGTCATCGAGAGAAAACAATTGTTCCGATTTAGATAAAGCCATATCATCACCCTGACTGAGATTAATTGCAGCTAATAAAACTCCCAATCCTGCTGCTGCTAAGAATTCCGGCAAAGATTGATGCCACACCCAAACCCAGATAGGCGTGCACAGACAGCCGCAGCGGGAAGCAAAGAGTCTCGCCCGATCGCCCTTTTGCCACAACCGCCGTGCCAAACCCCACACCAGTAGCCCCCAAATGCCAGAAGAGACAGCCACCGGCGGCGAAAATACCAAAAGACCCCAAACCGCGTTAGTCACGCCTCCACCTCGGGCGATCGCATATCTGGCCGCAACCAGAGGAATTAACAGGGCGATCGCGATCGCAGGTGAATCAGGAAACCAAAATCTCCCCGCCAAAACCGGCAGAATACCCCTGGCAATTTCCGCCAACACCGCAGCAATTCCCGCCAACTTCCCCCCGTGAATAAAAGCAGCCGACACCCCCACATTCCCCGTGCCCAACCGCCTCAAATCTTTACCGCCCAGCAGCCGCACCGCCCAGCGAGTAAGCGGCAAAGCACCCAGAGCAAAACTGGCGGCTAACAGAAGTGCGATCGACAACAGCGGCATAAAGGGGATTTTTAATTTCAATCTCTAAGTATTATGGCTGCAATTCGCTCAAATTTTCAGTCTTCGGATATATTGCACGATCGCCAATAGCACATAAAATACTAGAGAAGTACAGTAAATAAGGATTTGAACCAAATGGTAGAGAACAACCTAATGATTCCGATCGCAGTTCTTGGTGTTGGATTTGTCGCTGCGGTTAGTATCGGCTCCATTGCGTGGTATAATTCCAAGCGCCCCCCGGGTTGGGAATCCAAAGAACGGCCTGATTTTGTTCCAAAAGTTGATAAAGATGATTTGATTGCAGATGTTTCTGAGTCCAAAGGTAAATAATAAAAAGTTTATTGAGACGAAGAAAAACTGAGATAGGACTTGTGAATTAATGAGAAAACTTTGTCGTTGCACCCAGAACGCTGCAATTTTAAGGGCTGGGTTTTCCATTTTTCGCACAAGTCCTGTATTTATATTGTAATGAAGAACATATTAATAAATATTCTGATATCCTGTCTGGTAGAACAACCACAAGCAAAAAAGTTTATATTAGCGAATGCGGCGTTGCTGCTGCAACGGCATGAAAGACTCAATGTGAAAAAATGAAACAAGCCAGTCAGTCAATATAGCTGAATTTTCAAGTGATTCATTTTCATACCCTAATATAAGCAAGGTCGTTTTTTTTGAAGAGCAAGAAATCGCTGTCGGTGCGGTTGAGTTCGATATAAATTGAAAGAGCCGGATCGATCGCCATCACATCGCCGTTTTTGTAGGTTGTGGAGCCGGAAGTCATCAAAAAATCGGATTTTTGTCAAAAGTATTTTCGAGAAGGTCGATCGCACGTTACAATATGTTAAGAGCCGGCACCGCCTTTTGCAGTCAGTAACTCAGCTCTAAAGAGACTGAGCTTGTAAGAAATTGCAAGCTGTGCTGACCAGACCCCTGTTACAAGGAGACGTTATTTAGGTCATGATACCGGAGAATGCGACGCTAGTTTTCCGCTCTATCGTTTGCAGTCAAACAAACTTAAAGTCACTCTCGTTAGTGCTGCAAACTTAACAAGCCTTTATAACCAGGTCGAAGCGAACATTACACGCAAGTGGAGGGACACAACAATGTCCAATTTTATTTTCGTAGTTGACACAAACAAAAAACCACTCACACCTTGCAAGTCGTCAATGGCTCGTAAGTTGCTGACGGCTGGTAAAGCGGCTATCTTCAGAAGATTCCCGTGTACCATTATCCTCAAAAAGGCAGTAACAGCAACCATTGAATCAATTACTCTCAAATTAGATCCAGGTTCCAAAACTACAGGCATTGCATTATTGCAAGGTGAAAAAGTAATTTTTGGTGCTGAATTAACTCATCGCGGTCAAACTATCAAAGCAAGTCTTGAGTCCCGTCGTTCACTGCGTCGAGGAAGGCGAAACCGTCATACTCGTTACCGCCAAGCAAGGTTTTTAAACCGTACCCGCAAAAAAGGTTGGTTGGCACCATCCTTGCAGCACCGGGTAGAAACCACCCTGACTTGGGTTGAAAAATTACGCAGGCTTGCACCTATCGGTTTAATTGTTCAAGAGCTGGTCAGATTTGACTTGCAACAATTAGAAAATCCTGAAATTTCAGCTATTGAATACCACCAAGGCGAACTACAGGGTTACGAAGTTAGGCAATATTTGCTTAACAAATGGAACCGAAAATGTGCTTACTGCGACGCCGAAAATGTACCATTGCAAGTTGAGCATATTCATCCCAAATCTCAAGGCGGAAGCAATCGAATTTCTAATCTTTGCCTTGCTTGTCAGAAATGCAACCAGAAGAAAGGTACTCAGAACATTGAACAATTCTTAGCAAAGAAACCTGACATTCTGAGTCGAATTCTTACACAATCCAAGCGCCCCCTAAAGGATGCTGCTGCGGTAAATTCGACTCGATGGACGTTATTTGGTCGCTTAAAAGAAACGGGGTTGCCTGTTTTAACTGGCTCAGGTGGACTGACCAAGTTCAATCGTAGTCGGCTGCAACTACCTAAAACTCATTGGCTTGATGCTGCTTGTGTCGGTCAAGTTGAAGCGCTAGAATTATTAACAAATAAGCCACTGCTAATCAAGGAAACTGGACACGGAACCCGTCAAATGTGTCGCACAGACAAATTTGGCTTTCCATCTCGGTACGTTCCTCGAAACAAGTTTGTTAAAGGCTTTCAAACTGGTGACATCGTAAAAGCAATCGTCATCAGTGGCAAGAAAATAGGTGAATATGTTGGTCGGGTTGCAGTTAGAACGACAGGTTCGTTCAACATCTCAGCATCAGAATTGGTGCAAGGAATTAGCCATAAATACTGCAAAATAGTTCACAAAAAAGATGGCTACAGTTACGCATATTAGGATTGACGGGGACTGAAGTCCCCCGCGTCGCTTCCCTCTCAAGGCTAAAGCCGTTGAGTTTCCCGCATCCCGTATTAATTTTTATGAATCCAGAATCAACTCTCGCCAGACTACAAGCTACACTTCCCGACGGAAAACTGCCTTCTAGCTACGGGGTATACTTCAAAAACACCCTAGTAGCCCTGTGTCACGCCCTAGAAGACCACATCTTGCAAACCAGCAGCGGGGACGATCTCGCACTCAAACCGCTGGTTTTGGTGACGTTTCAGCAGGGAAAATGGTATTTGCAAGAAGCCGATCGCTACTTCGATATTGCTAAGGCTTCTCGACAAGTTGTCATCGGTGCAGTAGCCGACAGCGGTTTCGCTACCCACAAAACCGGTCAATTAGAAAATGTATCTTTAATAGAACTTGATGAGATCGACCCCATTATCCAAGAATGGAATTTAATCATCCTGGCCCCCACATACAAAGCAATGGTGCTTTGTCGCGAACTTACGGCCCAGGAATACTTGCCAGAGGGCAAGCCAGAAGTCGATACAGAGCGAAAATTCTACGGTTTGTGGTCGTTTGACCAGTCGTTGGTGTCGGCGTCAGCAGAAATTTTTATAGAACAAACACGACATTATAATCCCTCCCTAGCCGACAGTTTGCTAGAAATTCATCACGAAATTCTTGCTACCAAAGGCCCGCCCTTGGCAGACATTAGTGGCGTAGTATCCCGCATCGTTACTTACCTGCAAAGTTCTCAGCAGCAAATGGTGGCAATTAACCGCCAAACTCGCGATTTGTGGGAATTGGAAGGTCAAGCTTTGCGCGTCAGCCGCAATTTGAACGCCAACAAACTGCAAGCTTTTCTGCGGATGGCCCAGCGCGTAGACGAACGCGACACCTCAAATCCCACAGCTTCTTTGCAGGTGGCGGCTTTGTCGGAAACTTTGGGTCAATTGTTGGATTTGCCGGCTTTGCAACTGCGAAGGCTGCGGCTGGCGGGATTGCTGTTTCGAGTCGGCTTGGTTTCGGCGCCGAATGAGGTGTTCGATCGCACTTCCGATAAATTCGACCAAGGAACTCTATCATTTTGGCGCGATCGCAGTTTCATCGGTTCCCAACTCCTCCAAGCAATGCCGGAATTAGCACCAGTCGCCGAAATTGTCAAGCACAAACTCGAAAATTGGGACGGCAGCGGCAGGCCCGAGGGTTTGCGAGGTGAAGGGATACCCGTTGCTTCGCGGATTTTGGGTTTGGTCGCTTGTTTCCAAGACTTGACTCAACCGCGGGGCGATCGTCCTGCTTTGAGTTTGACAGCAGCCTTAGAAAAGTGCCGCGAACTGTCGGGTACTCGCTTCGATCCGGCTTTGGTGGAAACTCTCGGGAATGTCGTCAGACTCGCAGATATGGGTTTGATGGAGTTACCCACCCGCCCCAGCCAACTGCCTAATATCTGGTTGGAGGATTTGGGCGATCGCACGATCGCGGCAACTCCGGCATTGTAAAATAAGTTGGGTAATTCAGTGGACAGTTGACAGTGGACAGTGGACAGTTATTGTATGGTGCGTCAGGACTACGGATTTAGTACGAATTCCGCAACCTAATTTTCTGTTTACGGTGTGTACCCTAGTAATTGACAACTGCCAACTGACAACTGCCAACTGCCAACTGCCAACTGACTTATGACTTATGACTAAAAACTAATGACTCATGACCTCGAAGCCATACGCCAAGGCAAAATTCATATATTGGCCGGCATAGATTTAGCCGGCGCAAACTTAGCGGGAGCCGATCTCGCAGGTGCCGACTTATCTCAAGCCAACTTAACAGGAGCTAATCTCACCGGTGCTAACTTGCAGCGGGCGGTGCTGCGAGCAAACCTCCGCGGCGCAGACTTGAGCGGTGCTGACTTGCGCGGGGCTGATTTTCGGAATGCTGACTTGCGCGGTGCTTCTTTTGCTAATGCTTTAGTCCGCGATGCAAGTTTTGGGGGTGCTTTTTTGACGGCGGCCTCGATCGGCAATTTGGACTTGAGCGGTGTCGATTTGCGGGGAGCCGATTTGCGGGGTGCTAATTTGGCTCGCGCCATCTTGCAGCAGGCAGATTTGAGCAATGCCAATTTGTCCGGCGCAGACTTGTCGGGAGCTGATTTAGAAGAAGCTATCCTGAATGGAGCCGTACTGCGCGGTGCTAACCTGACGGGGGCTAATTTGCTCTGTGCTGCGATCGAACATACCGTCTGGGATGGAGCTTTGCTCGATCGCGCTTGTCTCCAAGGCACGCCCCTGAGTCCTTAAATTTCCAAAATGTTACTTTCAAGGCAGACAAAAAACAACTTCTGCTTATAAAGTGAATAAGCACAAGCTATTTTAACATTTCTTAATGAGAGGCTATAATAGCGACTGTAGATCAGCAAACGAATAAATGGTAGCAGCTTTGTTTAGCGGTACATCCTTTCAAGGTCAAAGTGGCGATCGCCTTGTCAGCAAAGTAGCAGGAGCTGCGATCGCAGCCTTATTCAAACGTTCTGAAAAGGCAGAAGCCAACATCCGAGTCGAACCTGTAGCCAAACTCTTGCAGGGAAGCATCGACGGTTTCGACTTCGTTGGCAAAGGTATGTTGATGTATAACGGCCTGCGTATAGAAGTGATGGAACTCTACTTGCAAGCACTCTCCATTGATTTTGGGGCGATTTTTGCAGGTCAAGTCAAATTGCGGCAGCCTACCCAGGCAAATATGCGAGTAGTCTTAAGCCGATCGGATTTAACCACCTCATTCAATACACCTTTTGTAGTTGAAAAACTCCAAAAGCTGAAATACCAAGAGCAATCTCTGTACTTTCAAAACACTGAAGTCAGCTTCGGAACAGACAAATCAATTCGGCTTCAGTCCGAGATTACGATCGGCCAGGACAGCGAACCAGTCAAAATAGATATTACAGCTCAATTGCAAGTAGAAGACCGGCGCAAAATCCAATTTGTCAGCGTTACTTACGGCGGTGACGGGCAAGCAGTAGACTTGGCTCAAGCTATAATTGCCCACGTAAATAACTTGCTAGACTTAGACAAATTTGCTTTAGAGGGCACTCAACTGCGAGTAGACCGCTGTCGAGTTCAAAACGACGAGCTGGTTTTTTACGGCTGGGCTGGCATCGAACAGTTCCCCAAAGGCAAGCGCTAAGCCTCAGCGTGCTGAGCTTAGCCGACAAATCAGATTAGTGGGAAAAATTTTATAGCTTAACAAAACTACCCGCCCCGGCGGGTTTTGCTATTTTAGCCACAGTTTTTCAGCTATGGCGTTGCTAGCCTAAAGTCTCTCTGTATTCCGGTGTATTTCCAGAACTAATCTGTCGCGGATTTAATATGTCAGCAACTGCTGACTTAAATTATTTTGAGCGAGAATTCATAGCGCGCCATCAAGCTTAAATTTAAGTGCAACAGAACTTATACAACGCATAATATGCGGACTAATTGTTAAGTACGTTGTTACACTTCGGCGCTGTTTATATGAAAGAGCGCTGAAGCGCAACTACGTACCTGTGCAAAGTAGCTTATTCACGGAGATTCTAGATATCTGCTCAAAATCAGCACTCAGGTTGAGGCGATCGCCCAAATAGTCTTGATAAACTTAGAGTGTCTTGGAGACAGAAACCGGGTTTGAGAGACAAAATTCTCTGGTGGGGCGATCGCAAAGATGGGAGAACCCGGTAAATAAGAGTCGCAAGGACGCAAGTCCTATTACAAAATAAATAACCCATAAAGAGGAAAAATGCTTGGATTTTATTTATTTGGTCTCTACCTCGCAGTCTTGTCCGTGTTTGCCGGGCCCAGCCGCCGCAGCCCGGATAAATGGTGGGTAGAAATCATCACAGATTTTCCCTACTGTACCTACTATTTTGGCCCCTTCGACACCGACAAAGAAGCCTCCAGCCACACTCCAGGCTACATCGAAGACTTGGAAAGCGAGGGAGCCAAAAGACTTAGCATCCGCATCAAACGGTGTCATCCTTCCGATCTCACCATCTGCGAAAGTGAATTCTCAGAGGGTATTGCTGCTTAATAATTTTGATAGTTCAGACTGCCGAAACCGGGTTTTTTGACTGAAATACTCCCTCTATCGTGAGAAGTATCAGTTAAACATCTCGGTTTTTCCGCGTCAATAGTTCGTCATATCATATGTCGATACCATAACAAAAAAGGTTCGTAGTGCGGACTTCAGTCCGCAGCCAAAGAGCGGACTGAAGTCCGCGCTACGAACAAAAACGGTTTGTAGTGCGGACTTCAGTCCGCAGCCAGAGAGCGGACTGAAGTCCGCGCTACCAACAAAACTGTACAGATATCCGTTCTGTGTGACTTTTCAATTATCTAAAAAGAGAAATAGAAATCGGAAGAAGCAAGGCGAAATCTTCCGCAACGATTTCAGCAATTAAAAACTTCCTCATCGTCGGGCGTGGTTGGTATAACTCAAGCCTCAACAATAAAATTAAGCATCGTTTGATTCTAGTTCTTGCTTTGCGGATTTTTTGGTAGATGTCATTAAAACTCAGCCTCTTCTCCACCAAAATGCTGATGTTAGCCAGCATTGACTCTCAACAATTACGACCGTTAAATCAGCACTGAGGACGAGTCGATCGAGCTATTTGTCCTGCTAACTTAAGGACAGTAAAAACTACTTGACTGCGGGGACACCTACTATGTTTGGACTTTATATATTCAGTATGTACGTCGCTGCTTTCTGGATACTCACTCAACCGATTGGCGGCAGTAGAGGTCGCGAGTGGTGGGTAGAAGTTGACACAGATTCACCCAAACGCACCTATTACTTTGGTCCTTACGAAAGCAAGGATGAAGCTTCTAATAATACCAACGGCTACATCAAAGACTTGGAGAAGAAAGGAGCTAAAAAAATTAGCATTAACATCAAGCAAGGTCGCCAACCAAGTCAGCTAAGAGCTACTGATGAGTAATGCCATTTTTTCAAAATCATGCAATGCCTTCAACAGTTGATAGTTGACTCCCAGAGAGCGATCTTTACCTAGAAGTCGGAGGATTGGAGTAATGAATAGTCTGATTTTAATTTCTGCCTCAAAGGCGGGCGGGTTTTCAACCAATTCTTTCTGGTAAGTGAGCGGGTGTGGCTCCATCCTTCAATCTCTGGCATTTCAACTACAATCTAATAGCAACCCACCTTAGGAATGAGAATTAAATAACTTACAATTTTTATTGTTCTTGTGGGATGGGCGTCCCGCCCGTCCTATCTGGACGGGCGGGACGCCCATCCCACAAATAGGTGTAAATTATTTAATTCCCGATCCTTACACATTGGGTGGACTAAACAGCCCGGACGTTCATTCCGCCCAACAATTTTCTTGTCGCCAGCTTTTTTTAAAGGTATAATATAAAGTTAGGTGTAAGCTAGGTGTCACGAGTCAATTCGTAGAGTGCGCCGCCATTCTTAAATCTCTGGCATTTCACCTACAATCTAATAGCGACGCACCTTACCGATTGGGTGAACTAAACAAACCCAACATTTTTTTGTAGCAACCTTTTTTCTAAACGGTATTAGCCGATCGCACCAGTAGTTGCTTTTGATATTGAAGATTAAAGCCCCATCTGGTTTAAAGTGCTGCGGGGATTAAAAGTGCGATTAGCCTTGATTTTTTCGTAGCATTCGCGTTCTACAGCGGTTAGTTCTTTCGGTGGGACGATCGCAACTTTGACCAACAAATCCGTGCGTTCGTCTTTCTTCGGTTTCGGCCATCCCTTCCCCCGCAACCGCAAAGACTGACCGGATCGCATTCCCGCCGGAAATTTTACAGTTATCATACCTTCAGGCGCCGGCAGTTCAATAGAAGCTCCCAAAACCGCTTCATCGGGAGTTATCGGCACTTCGCAGATCAAATTCTCTCCCTCAAACTGAAAGAAAGCGTGAGGTAAAACTTCTAACTTCAGGTACAAATCTCCCTGCTGCTTCGTGTACGGGTCAATTTGACCTTTGCCTTTCACTCGAATTTTGCTGCCGGTTTTCACTCCCGCAGGAATCGAAACCTCACCAGTAGCAACTCGCTTGGAAGTTCCCCGAAATGCTTCCCCCAGAGTCAGCGAAATTGTCACCTCAGTGTCGCGAGTACCTCCGGCGCTGCGGTTCTCGTAGCCAGCGAAATCTTCAAATCCGCCAAAACCAGTAGGCCCGCCGGTGCCGGTGCGCTGGCTGCTGTAATTCCACTTGCTGCTGCGGCTGCTACTACTACCTCCACTGCTAGCTGCGCGCCCCAGCAAGGCATTAATAAATTCGTCAAAACTGCCGTACTGGCTGAAGTCAACGCCACCAAAGTCTACATTCGTAGCGCCCCCGCCCGGCCATCCGCTGGGAGTTGCCGCCGCTTGCTTCCAGTATTGGCCGTATTGGTCGTATTTTTTGCGTTTTTCTGGATCTGAAAGCACTTCGTAAGCTTCGTTTACTTCTTTAAAACGAGCTTCGGCTTCTTTGTTCCCCGGATTCATATCCGGGTGATATTTCCGGGCTAGTTTGCGAAAAGTTTTTTTTATTTCATCAGCGCTGGCGGTTTTGTTGAGTCCCAAAATAGCGTAATAGTCTTTAAAATCTGTTGCAGCCATTAAGTAATCCTCTCTTTATTAGTTATTAGTTGTTAGTTGTTAGTTGTTAGTTGTTAGTTGTTAGAAAGAATAAATCCCAAATTAGCAGGATGGCGAGTTATAGCAACCACGCCTGACGGTGAGGACGTTCTCGCGTTGCACCTCTTCCTTCTTCCTTCTTCCTTCTTCCTTCTTCCTTCTTCCTTCTTCCTTCTTCAAATTATAGGTTATCAAAGTTTTGGACTCGATCGAGTTCGGTTGTTGCTTGCGGGACATCGCAATTTCCGCACCCCGCTGCTGTTGGAGATTTTGAGGAGTGCTACGTCTTCGCGATTTTGGTGTGGCTGCGATAGCTGAGGCGAACCCGGGAAAGCTGCTGCGGTTGTGGGCGCGATCGCCCGTTGGGTTGACTGCCACTGACGATCGATCTTTTTTTTACGGTGCGCCGTGCGATGGCTACGCCCCGGCTTACGCCTACGAACTTTTCTTTCTTTAGCTTTTCGCTCAATGCAAATCCTAGCAGGTTCTCATCAGCAACTCCCGTTCAATCTGCCGCCTTAATTTTGAGAATATTTTACCATAAAGCGTACATTAATTCAACAACCCTTCTGTATATTTTTTTCTTACCCTACTGGTGCTATACTTTTTTATTTTAACAGCACATCTATAGCTTTAAGTCACAAAATATACCAGAATCTATCTGCTGTCTGTTAACTAGAACACACACTTTGAAAAAAATTAAGATAAAATGGTAGCTCAATAACTTGTTAACGTTACGAGGGTGATAACATCATGAATTATTTGCTAAGTTGGCCTTGCGGCTGCTGCGACGATTGGAAAGATAGTTCCGAAAGTTGTGTGATGCTAAGAAACGGGCAGCGCATTTGTCAGTCGTGCTACGATCGCAAATACAAGAATCAGAAGCAATCCGCCAGACGCAGGCGATCGAACATACGCGTATCACCGCAGACCGTAACAGAGACTGTTCCTTATTAATGCGCCTGAGTTTGAATGAAGCCAAATATTTCGACAGCCTTGCACCAACAGTTGCAATTAATAATGAAGTAAAAAAAATATTTTCTTCATCAGTCATCAGTCATCGGTCATTGGTTATCTGTCACTAATTTATTTATTTATCATCAGTCACTGGCTGGCAGATAACAGATTTTAACTTAAAAAACTAATGACTGACGACTAATGACTAATGACTAATAACTAAATGATAGTTCCATCAGGAATCGTGGCGTTTTTCAGAACTACGACAATGCCGCTGCGAATGTAAAAACCTTGGCTCTCGCGGTTGGCTTCTTCCACTCGGTCTTTATTAATGATTTGAACGTTCCGGCCGATGCGGGCATTTTTGTCCACAATCGCGCGGCGAATTGTAGTATCTGCACCGATACCGAGGGCGACACCACCGTGGTCTAAACTCGAATGCCGTTCCGCGTCGGGTTCGTAGAAGTCAGCACCCATAAGCAGGCTATCTTGAATCGTACATCCAGCTTCAATGCGCGCTCGAACTCCCAACACAGAATGGTCAATGCGGCACTGTTTGAGAATGCAGCCTTCAGCAATAATTGATTCCGTCACGTGAGTATCTAAAAGCTTAGTCGGCGGCAAGAAACGCGGGCGAGTATAAATCGGCGCATTTTCATCGTAGAAACTGAAAGGAGGCTTAGGCTGTTTTGTCAGCGCCAAGTTAGCATCATAAAAAGCCTCAATCGTTCCGATATCTTCCCAATAATCGTCAAACAAATAAGCTTGAACGTTGTGGTCTTTTGAAGAATTCGGAATAATCTCTTTACCAAAATCAGTTTGGTTGGGAGATTCTTTCAGGAGTTTAATCAGAACTTCTTTTTTGAAGACGTAAATCCCCATCGAAGCAATGTAAGGACTTTCCTGAGCCTGCTGCGCTGTCAGTCCCAGTTTAGTAGTATCCACCTGCATTTGTTTGAGCGCATCGCCTTTTGGCTTTTCGCTGAAAGAAATAATGCGGCCGTTGTCGTCGATTTTCATCAAACCAAAATCTGAGGCCCGCTTCTCGTCCATCGGCAAAACGGAGAGGGTGATATCGGCATTGGTTTCGCGGTGTCTATCCACAAACTTTTGGTAGTCCATGCGGTAGAGGTGGTCGCCTGACAGAATCAAGTATTCGTCAACGTCCCACTGTTCTAGCAGCGAAAGATATTGGCGAACTGCATCCGCTGTCCCTTGAAACCAGTTGGGGTTTTCCTGAGTTTGCTGGGCGGCGAGTACCTCGACAAATCCCTCGGTGAAGCCAGAAAACTGGTAAGTGCGAGAGATGTGCCGGTTGAGGGATGCCGAGTTGAATTGGGTGAGGACGTAAATTTTGACTATTTGCGAGTTGATGCAGTTGCTCACAGGAATATCGATGAGGCGATATTTACCTGCGAGGGGAACTGCGGGTTTGGCTCGCAGTTTGGTTAGGGGGTAAAGGCGGGTGCCGACACCGCCACCGAGGATGATGGCTAAGACTTTTTTCAAGGAACTTTCTCCCTAGGATCTATGAACTCTCCAAGTCCAGTGTCGGATGGTGAGGGCTTCTTGACAAGGGGGGGAGCGAGGAAGTTTTGAGTTAGGAGTTCAGTCGCTGGCGCTGAAACCGGGTTGTTTAATCCAAATACTTCGTTCAAACCCTCAACAAAACTTAAAAAACGAGGTTTATGAGAGTTGGAGTGCGTCCGGGACTGGTGTTATGAGTTTTGAGTTGTGAGTTAAAATACTCATCGATCAATCATGGATATTTAAAAAAGTTGGCAGTTTTGAGTTGAAATACCTATCAATAAATAAGGGCTGTTTAATGAAAGAATCAGGTTAGGGCTAGAATCAGTTGTCAATTTTGTGAGATAGACTGCAAATTTGTGTGATATTTTGCGATCGGTCGATCGACAAAACTCGATCGAGCGTCTATTCTCTACCAAAAGCTAGATCTCCTAGAAACATCTGCTAATGTAGCCTAAGCCGTAAAAGACAGGAAAATTGTATGCAAATCCAAACGCCGGACTGGGTTAAACACGCGGTATTCTACCAAATATTCCCCGATCGCTTCGCTAAAAGCAAACAGCCGCGCAAACGCCTGCTGCAAAACTTCATCTGGGAAGAATGGCACGAAATCCCCACCCTCCAAGGCTACAAAGGCGGCGACTTGTGGGGCGTGATGGAACAGCTAGACTACCTGCAAGACTTAGGCATTAACGCAATTTATTTCACCCCGATATTTCAGTCGGCCTGCAATCACCGCTACCACACCCACGACTACTATCAAGTCGATCCGATGTTGGGTGGCAATCCAGCGTTTAAAGAGCTTCTAGACGCTGCCCACGCTCGCAACATCAAAATCGTCCTCGACGGCGTATTCAACCACGCCAGCCGCGGCTTTTTCTTCTTTCACGATATCCTCGAAAACGGCCCCCATTCTCCTTGGGTAGATTGGTTTAAAATAGAAGGCTGGCCGCTATCTGCCTACGACGGTAATTTTCCTGCTAATTACGCAGGTTGGGATGGCAATCGAGCCTTGCCGGAATTCAATCACGACAATCCAGAAGTGCGAGAATACATCATGGAAATTGCCGAATACTGGATTAAATTCGGCATTGATGGCTGGCGGCTAGATGTTCCTTTTGAAATTAAAACTCCCGGATTTTGGCAAGAATTTCGAGAGCGAGTCAAAGCAATTAATCCCGAAGCTTACATTGTCGGCGAAGTTTGGGAAGATGCGAGAGAATGGCTAGACGGCAGTCAATTTGACGGAGTGATGAATTATCTGTTTGCGGCGCCGACTATTGCTTTTGCAGCGGGCGACCGAGTAGATTTAGCTCAAATTGAAGGTCGTTCTTACCATCCATATCCGCCGCTGTTTGCTCAAGAGTACGGCGACAAAATCCAGCACGTTTTGGAACTGTACCCGTGGCCGATACAGCTAACTCAACTTAATTTGTTGGCGAGTCACGATACAGCCCGGTTGATCTCAATTGCTGGAGGCGATAAAGCTAGCGTAGAACTAGCTAATTTGCTGCTGTTAACTTTTCCTGGAGCTCCCAGCATTTACTACGGCGATGAAGTTGGTTTACCGGGTGCCCTCGATCCCGATTCTCGCCGCGGTTTTCCCTTAGAAGCTCACTGGGAACTTGAGGTTTTAGATTACCACAAGCAGTTGATAGCTTTGCGGCACAAATACGCTGCCCTCCGCACCGGAGACTACCAAATTATATTTGCTGAGGGAACGGTTTACGTTTTTGCCCGAATTTTGGGGGATGAGGAAATAGTTGTTGCTGTCAATGTAGCGACTGAAGAGGCAAATGTTAGTTTTGAAGCAGCTACTTTGAAATCTCCTCACGAGAAATTGCTGTTTGGTAAAGGTGAGTTTGTTTGGAAAGGTGAAGGGGAAACTCGGCAGTTAGAATTGATGCTGCCGGCGCGATCGGGCTTGATTTTAGGTTCGGATAATTAGTTTAAAATGTCCGCTAAGGTGCAAGGCGCGGATTGCTTTGTTAAGATAGGTTTGTAGTGAGGACTTTAGTCCGCAATCAGAGGACTTTAGTCCCCATTATACCTCTTGCAAAAGTCATTTTAATCAAATTTTGGAACGGGCAAGATGCCCGTTCCACAAGCAAAAATGGTAGCTGTTCAGGAGGGGGTACGAAGTTGATGGGTTTGAGGTGCCATCAGACCTGAAAAATTGAAGAAATAGGTCTAAACTACCTGGTTGAAATGGCTGGAATCCGCACGATCTCGTTACCCCTCTGAACAGTTACCACGGTGCAAGGAATTTTTTGGTTTTAAAACTGGGGACATGGTACAAGCAACTTTGCCCGCAGGAAAATTTGCGGGTACTCATAGAGGCAGGCTGATTGTCAGAGCGAGTGGAGTTTTTGAAATGATGTGTGCCACAGGAAAAGTCAGTCCAGTTCGTTACAAATACTGTAGGGCAATACACCGCAATGATGGCTATATGTATGCGTTTTCCGCTATTGAGAGAGTGAATTGGCAATTAGAGGCGTAGCGATCGACCTTTTTGGCTTATCTTGGGGTGACATCCTCGCCTTTGCCCAAAAACTGCTGGAGAATCTCTCCGGGATCTCTGTCCCAGGTATCGATATGTTGGTAAATTAAGCCCTCTGGATCCAGCTTGTATGTAGAATAGCCGTTGAAGAAGATCCGAGCTTTCCAGGGTACGCGCAGTATCCCGCGAACAGTCCAAGTTGCCACAATAGTATCAGGGGCTGTCTGACTTACGTCGTGCAGGTCGAAGTAAATCTCGGTGAAAAATAGCTGCCCGTGAAATCGCAGAGTCCAAAAGATAATGCGATAGTTGATTTTTCCTTTAAATTTGTTAACAGGGTCTTGAAAAAAAACATCTTTTGTGTAGATGTCGTAGGAAATGTCTTTCTCAAAAAGCGTCGGGAGATCTGCTTTGAGGATATCTACTATTTGTTTGGCTTGCATTTGATATTATTTGAGAGCGCTGGAGCTACCACCTTGTGACAGTATTATCTGTAAGTTCAAATGGATAATCTCGATCGACAACAAGAGCATCCAAAACTTGATAAATCTAATTATATTGTCCGATCCCGCCTTTGGGCCGATCGGGACTTGTGACATCGAAACCTTGGCACAGATTTGACTGAACACCCCCACTCATCTGACATTCTCGCAGAAATCAACGGCGGCAAGCTGTTGATGGTAGATAGCCGTCGCCGAAACGGTCTAATTTTGATTAAAGGCTTCCATGCGGAGTTTGCCGGGCCTGGTGCTGCCGTTGGAGGTGCTTTTGATGCTGACTCGCAGCAGGCGATTCCTGTGGGGGATTTTTGTTTTGTTTGCCCTCTATCTCCCGCAGAAAGACAGAAAGCTTTCGGAATTAGGCGGCATTGGGTGCGGTTAACGGAACAGTTAACGGCAAAGTCTGTAGCTGCGGAACGCGCACAAATGATTTTAACTCAGTTTGAACAATATTTTGATTTGGAAACGGTGGCACAAATTCCCGATCGAGCTTTGGCACTTTTAGTAGGCGTATTTCCCCAAACCATTCGCGCGGCGCGACAGATTGATAATTAAAAATTACATATATCCTGTCCGGCAAAATAATCCCGATAAGTTCGATCGTTCGGACTTCAGTTCTCTCTCGTTTCCTGAGGACTGAAGTCCGAACGATCGAACCAATTTGTTAATAAGTCAAAATCGCAGCGAGGCGATCGCAAGTTCGCACATTTTCGTCGGGAGTACCCACGGTAATTCGCAAACCTCCGCCTGTGTGGCGAATTAAAGTACCTTGAGCTTTTAGCTGCTGCATGATTTGTTGGTGTTTTTGTTCTGCCGATTCGCCCTCAGCAGCTTTCACCCGCAGGTAAAGGAAGTTAGCTGCACTCGGCCAAACTTGCAGTTTTTGATGCTGAGTTAGCGCTGCAATTAATTTGGCTCTTTCTGAGATAGTTTCAGGAATTACTGCTAGCAATAACTGCCGCTGGGCGAGGGCAAACTCTGCTGCTGTTTGCGAGAAACTGGGAAGGTTGTAGGGGAGGCGGATTTTTTCTAAGGTGGCTGTGAGTTCGGGATGGGCGATCGCATATCCGACTCTCATTGACGCTAGGCGAAATGCTTTGGAAAATGTTCGCAAAATTATCCAATTCGGATGTTGGTGCAATCTGTCGGCTAAGGTATTTTGGCTGAATTCAAAATAGGCTTCGTCAATTACTACTAAGATATTTTCGGGCAAACTTGACAGCCATTCTATTTCATTGATTGTTAAAGCATTGGCTGTGGGGGAGTTGGGATGGACGACAAAGACGATGCGGACGGGGGGATTTTGATTTTGGTCTATCGCCCTTTTAGCTGCATTGATGTCGATCGCAAAGTTATCTTCTCGGCGCCGGGCACTGACAACGGGAATCCCCAGGGTGGTGGCGGTAATTCCGTACATGGAAAAGGTGGGATTGGCGACGAAAATTGAGCCTGCGCCGCCCAAGCAAGTAGCGATTAAGAGCGATCGAATTAGTTCGTCGGAACCGTTGCCGACTGAAATATTGTCGGCTGTAATAGCTGTTTTTGGCTCTGGAACCCCCCCTAGCCCCCCCTTGTTAAGGGGGGGGACGTTTAGGAGATCCCCCTTAACAAGGGGGGGGATATTTAACCCTTCGTTGACGTATTGGGCGATCGCTTCTTTGAGTGCTGCGTGCCCTCCGTCGGGATAGCGATTTGTCTCAATTAACTGCTGGTAAGTCCAAGCTAGCTTTTGTTTTAATTCCTCTGGCAAATCATAAGGGCATTCGTTGGTGTCTAGGCGATCGAGTACAATTTCCGAGTGCGCTGATTCTCCTGAAGCGCCGCCCGGATGGGGAGTGTAGGCGGTAAGTTCGGCTAAGTCTTTGCGGATAAAGGGAAGCATGGTATGATTTTTGGTCTGAGATTGTAGATTTTATAATTACGATTTGGTTGGTCACTATTAGGATAATTAGTCATTAGTTTATGATGTCTAGCGTATAAATCCTTGATTGTCATCAATAACTAATAAGCTAATGACTAATGACCAATGACTAATGACTATTTTAATCGCGCCACAAAGCAATTCCGCCCAACAAACCGCTGACATTCGGTACTATTTTAACTTGTGGCGGTAAATCAAAAGCAATTTTTTTGGTATTGCCGCCGCCGATGTAAAGGCGATCGCAATTAAAGAGATTTTGCAGGAAGACGAGGGCTCTTTCCAGACGGCGGTTCCATCTTTTGGGGCCGACTGTATCTAAGGCGGCTCGCCCTAATTGCTGTTCGTAAGTTTCCCCTTTGCGAAACGGGTGATGTCCTAATTCTAGATTGGGTACCAAGATACCATCGACAAACAAACCAGAACCGAAACCGGTGCCGAGAGTAATTACTAATTCTACTCCCGTTCCAGCAATTGATCCCAATCCTTGAATGTCAGCATCGTTAGCCACTCGCACAGGTTTTCCCAATCGATCTTTGAGAGTAGTTGCTAGGTCAAAATCGATCCAAGATGGATCTAAATTGACTGCGGTTTTGATAATACCGCGGGACACGACGCCGGGAAAACCGACGGATACTCGGTCAAATTCGCCTTGTCCGCTGGCCAAAGAGGCTATGGTTTCCAGTATCGGTTCCGGCTTCGGCGGTTGAGGCGTTTCTAAACGGCTGCGTTCCGTTTGGGGTTCACCTTCAGCGTCCAAAACCATAACTTTGATGCCACTTCCGCCAATGTCAACGGCTAAGGTGCGAGTCGATTTATCTTGTTCAGTCATTTGATTTTTGAAACTAGCAAGTTGGTGAGTAGACTTGAGATTTTAGACTTGAGATTTTAGATTTACTCCACACAGGAATCTTGGAGTTTAAACGTTGTCTAAAATTTTTGTTTTTCACGACTTAAGTCGGAGGATTGTATCCATTTTTGGGGATTGTCAAATTTTAATTTTTGAATTTGCAAAAGTTTTGCATCGCTTCCCAAATTTCCGCTAGGACATTTCCCAAAGAATGATCGTCCTCTAGTTCGATTAATTTCACCCAGGGACGATGCTCTGAAAAACTTCTGCTAGCTTGAATCGGTACGATCGTATCATGCTTGCCGTGCAGAATTAACGTCGGGACTGAGCGCATTAATTTTTCTTCAGGGTATTGAGCCATATCAGTCACAAATTCATAATTCAACGGCAAATAGCGCTGTTCGCCGTAGTGGTAAACTGGCAAATATTTCTCAGACTGCCACTTTTCTAACTGTTGCTGTCCCAACTGTGGCAGCCAATGAGAGAGAAATTGAAAAGCCGGTGCTAACAAAACTATTTGTTTTATTGATAATTGTCGCTGGGCCAGCCAAGCCGCTGTCAGCCCGCCAAAACTAGACCCAATGATGGTAACTTCCCCTAAATTTTTTACATTTTCTACAGATTCGGAGGATTGGGCTTGCAGAAATTCTGTTTCTATTTGGTCTAATTGGCGCGTGAGAGTGAGGCGCGAAAAATCCTTGTGATTGAGATCGGGAGTTTTGAGGTCAATTCCTAGGGAATAAAAGCGATCGCGGAAATATTTAGCCTTAGTTGAATCTGGACTTGACGCAAATCCGTGTAAATAAATGTAACTAGAATCGTTTTGTAGATTCATCCAGAAAATTTGATGAGATTTACCAACTAATTATTTTAACTTAAATTATCGAACTGGCGAGTGCACACCCGACAAGTTTATTTTTTAGTAGGGTGTGCAGTCGGTAGCGGTGTAGATTATTGGGATTTTTGGCTGTTTTGTTTCCGGGTTTTAGCAGCTTCCCTGCGCTGCTGCATCATTTGCGAGAACTGGCTGCGCTGTTCGGGTGTCAGCACTTCTCGCATGGCTAATGTACTTTCAAATTGTACCTCTTCTAACTGCTGCCTCAATCCCATGATTTGGCGGTGTTTGTCGCGCATTTGGCCGACATTTGCCGTCGTACCCGACATCATTGTTTCCAATTCTTGTCTGGCTTGGCGGATTGCTTGCATTCGCTGAGAAACTTGGTCTTTGTAGCGATCGCGAACAGCCTGCATTTTCTGCTTTTGATCGGCGCTTAAATTTAGTTTGTCAAACAGCCCGTTCTCTTTGCCACCAGCTCGATTGGGACGCTGGTTTTGGGCAATTGTTTCCGGTTGAGCGGGGCTGGGAGCGGCGGTTGCAGCGGCTGTAGTACCGAGGGTTAACATTAAAACTGCCATAGCCGAAAATTGGCGCATTGACATGAAAAATTACCTCTTTAAGATTAGTTAATTTGTTGGCGGTTCGGTGTCAGCAGTAACAGGGAAATCAAATAAATCTGTTTGTGGGCGATCGCTCATAGTTGCCGTGCGGGAATCGTTCAATACACCCTCCCAATTATTGACCAGAAATGCTTCCAAGTGAGCCGCTTCATCCGCCTGTAATTGTGCGGTAACTAGGACGCGATAGCCCGAAGCAAAAACTAGCAGGCCAGCGAAGATTGCAGCCGGAAAACCCCACTTGGGAAAACCGAGGAATTTTGAGCTTTTACTAGACTCTGTAAATCGCAAATAGCCGAGACCATTTAGCTCTCTCGCCCTGTCATTCCTATCTATTGCTGCTAAAACTCTTTGCTCAAGATCGGGGGTAGCATCCGGAACTTTTGGGCTATTTTGCTTCAAGAAATTCACTAATCTTTTGTCGCTATTTTCATCGTTCACAGTTCGTCTACCCCCTGTTTTTGCAAAAATTGTCGCATGGCATTTCGGGCATAAAACACGCGAGATTTAACAGTTCCCGCTGGCATTCCCAGGATTTGGGCTACTTCTTTTTGCGGGATGTCTTCTAAGTCGTGCAGCACCAAAACAGTGCGGTGTTCAAAGCTCAATTGCTCCAGTCCTCGCTGCACTAAATCTTGATAGTGCAACTGCATCAAGTCTGATGTGTTATTATTGGGAATAACGCGATCCATTGTTTCTTGATTTTTGAGTTGGGAGTCAAAAGAATGCTGTTTGGCAAATGCTTTTCTTTGGTCGGATGCCACGTTCCAAGTGATGCGATACAACCAAGTTGAAAAGTTTTCCTGTTGTTTGAGTTTGGGTAATCCTTTCCAGACTCGCAGAAATACTTCTTGGGTTAAGTCGTCTAGAAGTGATGAACCGCAGAGTTGGTAAAGGGTTGACCTGACTTTTTGTTGGTAGCGCCCGTAAAGGTGACGAAAGCAAGTGCGATCGCCCTTTAAGCATTTATCAACTAAGTCGGAGTCGGAACAATCATCGATTAAAACATTGGCTGGCACACCTAACACCTGTGAAGTATCCCTCACCTGTTCGTTATCTGAGGGGTTTAGACAGGACAAGTTCAAAAAAGGTTCAATTTGTTTAAAATATTATTTTGAGCATGAATCCGCTTAGAAGGTCAGTAACAGGCAAGATGCCTGTGCCACAAAATTAACAGGCAAGATGCCTGTGCCACAAAAAACAGGCAAGATGCCTGTGCCACAACAGATAAACTCTCTTGTGGAACGGGCATCTTGCCCGTTTTTCATAATTATGAAATACCCTATTTATCGCAGAGTCACAAACTCTTCAGCAGTCGAGGGGTGAATACCGATCGTCGAATCGAAATCTTTCTTGGTAGCTCCCATATTAACGGCGATCGCCATTCCTTGAATAATCTCGCCCGCGTCTTTCCCAACCATGTGCACGCCCAAAACTTTGTCAGTATTAGTTTCAACAACTAACTTGACAAAAGTCTTTTCATCTGCACCTGTCAAAGCGTGAAACATCGGCCGAAACTTGGCTGTGTAGCACTTAATTGAGTCGGGAAATTTAGCTTTGGCTTGTTCTTCAGTTAAGCCGACTGTAGCAGCTTCCGGCTGGGAAAATACCGCTGATGCGACATTTTCGTGACTGATTGCTCTCGGATTGTTGCCAAATTCCGTATCTGCAAAAGCGCGTCCTTCGGCGATCGCAATTGGCGTTAGATTAATCCGGTTGGTGCAATCTCCGACAGCAAAAATGTGCGGTTGATTGGTGCGGCTGTCTTTGGTAACTGCGATCGCACCTTTCTCGGTTTCAACTCCGGCATTCTCCAAAGCCAGTTTTTCCAAATTGGGCGATCGTCCGGTAGCGCACAAAACTGCGTCTACTGTCAAGGTTTCTTCAGATTTTCCCCACAATTTTAACTTTAAGCCTTCAGGAGTTTTCTCTATCCATTCGATCGAGCTTCCTGTGACGAAATTGATGCCGTGTTTAACCATTCCTTCTTGGACGTTGGCGCGAAGTTCTTCGTCAAAGTAGTGCAAAATGCGATCGCGCCGGATGATTTGAGTTACTTCACTTCCCAAGCCATTCATGATGCAAGCAAATTCAACGCCGATGTAGCCGCCGCCCAAAATTGCCAACCGTTTCGGCTGCTCTTTTAACAAGAAGATTTCGCGGGAAGTGATCGCGTGTTCGATGCCAGGAATATCGATTCTGTGAGCTTCGCCGCCGACAGCAATTAAGATTTTAGCAGCGGTGTATTTTTTGTCACCAACTTCGACAGTGTGGGGGTCGATAAATTTGGCATATCCTGAGATTAATTCAACTCCGGCTTTTTCGAGGAAGCTGATGTGGAGTTTGCTGAGTCGTCGCACTTCTGTGTCTACAGTGGTGACGAGTTTTTCCCAGTTGAAGCTGGTTTCTACAGGGCTCCAACCGTAGCCGATCGCATCTTCGTACAGGTGCGAAAATGTTGAAGCGTACACCATGAGTTTTTTGGGTACACAGCCGCGAATGACGCAGGTGCCGCCTACTAAGTCATTTTCGGCGATCGCCACCTTTGCCCCGTAGGATGCAGCCCGCTTAGAACTCGCCAATCCGCCAGAGCCTGCACCTATCACAAACAAGTCGTAATCGTATGTCATAATTGTCGCTAGTTTATTATCTCAATTTTACCAATTTTACGCTAGTCCGGCAGGGGTTTGAACCCAGGGCTGTGGGTGTAACGACAAGTTGAACTCCGTCGAAGGGCTCAGGATAAACTCCGCCGAAGAGTCGAAATGAGCGTAGTCGAAATGTCCAAGTCTAAAATTTTCAGCCACGCTATAATATTCTAAACTAAAGTCGATCGAGCAAAAAGCCATGATAGAAAGCGCGGGTTTGGTTTGGGTGTTAGTGTCACCTATTTTGACAGAATTGGGGAAAGCGGCTTTAGAGGACTACGTTAAAGATTTTTTCAAAGACTGCATTAAAGATGTTGAAGGACTTGCTAACAAGCCCTTCGCTCAAAAGGCTGTCGGCACTGCCATTAAAGACTTTATCATATTGTTCGAGCAGGAATTAAAACAATCTAGTTTAGACAAAAAACAGATCAAGCAATATCTGCAACCTTTAAAAGAATTTATCAAACAACCTCCGGTGCGCCAAGCTTTGGGAAGCGCATTTCAAGCAAATTGTCGAATTTTAGATACTCATATCTTAGCTCAGTCTTGGCAAAGTTTGACCTTACAGCATCCCGTGCGACGGCATTTACCCACTTTTACTAAAATTATACCTGCTCATCTGTTTAAGGAGCAACCAAATTCTTCACTTCCCGATGCGTTTAGTTGGGAACAAGTGGCAGACAAATATCTGAAAAGTGTTAGATTAATTATACATCAAAATACGGAATTACGAGCAATTCTCAACAGCCAGAATCTTGATAGCATAAATCAAGCTGTCAGAAACAATGCTCCGATTCCGCCTGAGTTTAAATTAGAAAAGTATCAAGAAGGACTGCGAGAACAATATGAATATTTGGATTTAGGTAATTTAGATACTAGGTCTGGAGAATACGAACGACAACTGACAGTTAAAGAAATATTTATTCCGCAAAACGCGCGATATTGTCAAGAATATTTGCCGAAAGATTATGAATTACCCAAGGAGTTTCAAAAGCGATTGCGGGAACAGGGAGACATTGCAGCAGAACTCAGTCAACAAGATTTGGAACGCTACCAAAAAGCTTACACTCAACAGCAAACTCGATCGGTTATCGAAGTAATTGATGATATCAATTACCGTTATATCGTAATTCTCGGCGATCCGGGTTCAGGCAAATCTACGCTGTTAAAATATCTGGCGCTTCAGTGGGCAAAATTGTCTCCAAATCAGTTATCATCTCAACCGATTCACTTACTGATTGAATTACGAAAGTACAACCGCAGCAAAGATGACAAAGAGTGCAATAATTTCCTAGAGTTTATGGAGTGCGGTTCTAGTTGGATCGGGCATTTAAACAAATCTATCCTGCACGAATGGCTGCAAGCTGGCCGCGCTGTCGTGATGTTTGACGGGTTAGACGAAGTGTTTGAGGTAGAAAAACGCAATCGGATTGTTGACCAAATTCATAGCTTCACTCAAACCTATCCAACCGTTAAAGTGATTGTCACTTCTCGGATTATTGGCTACCAGCAGCAACGACTAAAAAATGCTGAATTTCATCACTTCATGCTGCAAGATTTTGAACCGGAACAGATTAAACAGTTTATCCAAAAGTGGCACGATTTGACGTTTACAGACAGATTGAAAAAAACTGCAATTTTAGAACGATTGCAGAAAGCTATTTCGGAATCGAGGGCGATTCTAGAATTAGCTGGAAATCCGCTGTTGCTGACGATGATGGCAATTCTCAATCGCAATCAGGAGTTACCGCGATTTCGAGCTAAACTCTATGAAGAAGCTTCAAAAGTGCTGCTACATAAATGGGATTTTGAGGTCAAGGAAAAGTTAGGTCATAATAAAATAGATCCTTATTTAATCGATCAAGAAGTTAAACAAAATATCTGCGGGCGAATTGCCTACAAAATGCAGTCGAGTGGCAAAGGATTGGCCGGAAATATTATCAGTCGCGAGGATTTGCAACAGACGATAGCGGAATATTTGAGGGGATTGATGGGAAATGAGGCAACTGCTTGTGCTAAATTGATGGTAGAGCAACTGCGGGAGCGCAATTTTATTTTGTGTTTCTTGGGTGGATACAATGAGGATTACTTTGCTTTTGTCCATCGCACGTTTTTGGAATATTTTTGTGCTTCGGAGTATGTGCGGCAATTTGAGAAACAAAGAGACATTAATGTAGATGGCTTGATTCAAGTTTATCGGGAACACTGGCGAGATGAGTCTTGGCATGAAGTGTTACGTTTAATGGCGGGAATGCTAGATGCTAAATTTACAGGTGGTGACATCCTGGAATATCTGATTGGTGAAGATGGGGAATCGGACAAGTTTAGCAATCTGTTTTTGGCGGCGGAGTGCTTGGATGAAGTGAGGAATAGAAATACTATTGATGATATTTCTGGTCAGTTGCTAGTTTGTCTGAAAAAATTAACTCGATACAGTTATACCGTTAACACTGTTAACATCGTTATTGGTCAAAGCTTCGAGAGAGATCAAGCACACAATCAGTTAGTCCTAGAAATTCGCACTAAAGCAGTAGCAGCCGTTGCAGCAACTTGGAAAGATCACCCCGATACCTTACCTATCCTCAAACAACTTGCTCAATCTGATGATAATTTGGATGTGCGATATGCAGCAGTACAAGAAATAGCACGGGGGTGGAAAGATGACCCGGAAACCTTACCTTGGCTCAAAAAATGTGCTCGATCGGACGATAATTGGGATGTGCGAAGAGCAGCAGTACAAGAATTAGCATGGGGGTGGAAAGATGACCCAGAAATTTTACTGTGGCTCAAACAATGCGCTCAATCAGACGATAATTGGACTGTGCGAAGAGCAGCAGTACAAGAATTAGTGCAGGGGTGGAAAGATGACCCCGAAACCTTACCTATCCTCAAAGAACGCGCTCGATCGGACGATAATTGGGATGTGCGACAAGCAGCAGTACAAAAATTAGCACGGGGATGGAAAGATGACCCAGAAACCTTACCTATCCTCAAAGAACGCGCTCGATCGGACGATAATTGGGATGTGCAAAGAGTAGCAGTACAAGAATTAGCACGGGGGTGGAAAGATGACTCGGAAACCTTACCTATCCTCAAACAACTTGCTCAATCTGATGATAATTTGCGTGTGCGAAGAACAGCAGTGCAAGAATTAGCACGGGGTTGGAAAGATGACCTGGAAACCTTACCTATCCTCAAGCAACTTGCTCAATCTGATGATGATTCGGATGTGCGAAGTGTAGCAGTACAAGAATTAGCACGGGGTTGGAAAGATGACCCGGAAACCTTACCTATCCTCAAAGAAAGCGCTCGATCGAATTATTGGGCTGTGCGAAGTGTAGCAGTACAAGAATTAGTACGGGGTTGGAAAGGTGACCCGGAAACCTTACCTATCCTCAAGCAACTTGCTCAATCTGATGATAATTCGCGTGTGCGACAAGCAGCAGTACAAGAGTTAGTATGGGGGTGGAAAGATGACCCAGAAACCTTATATATCCTCAAAGAACGCGCTCGATCGGACGATAATTGGGATGTGCGACAAGCAGTAGTTAAAGAATTAGCACGGGGGTGGAAAGATGACCCCAAAACCTTACCTTGGCTCAAACAATGCGCTCAATCAGACGATAATTGGGATGTGCGACAAGCAGCAGTACAAGAATTAGCATGGGGGTGGAAAGATGACCCAGAAACCTTACCTTGGCTCAAACAACGTACTCAATCAGATGATAATTTTGCTGTGCGACAAGCAGCAGTACAAGAATTAGCACGTGGGTGGAAAGATGACCCAGAAACCTTACCTTGGCTCAAACAACGCGCTCAATCAGATGATAATTTTGCTGTGCGACAAGCAGCAGTACAAGAATTAGCACGTGGGTGGAAAGATGACCGGGAAACCTTACCTTGGCTCAAACAATGCGCTCAATCAGACGATAATTTGGCTGTGCGACAAGCAGCAGTTAAAGAATTAGTATTTGGATGGAAATATGAGCCTGGGATATTAGAACTTGTGCGCGATCGCGCCCAGAACGATCGCAACCAAATACTCCGCAAATTTGCCCAGAGGAAATTAGCAGAATTAGAGCGCTAATGAGCGATCGCCTTTATTAGCGGCCATTCCTCCCTCAACCTCAACCTCATCAACCTGTAAACTTTTATCCCGCCGCCAAAACTCATCCAGCAACTGAAAAAAATACTCAAATCCCTCTTTTTCGTCCACTGAATAAAGCATGATAATTTTGGCCCAAGAATTCACAGACAGTACCTGAAACCGTTTTTGTAACCAAGGCTGAAACTCCCCATAAAACTCAGTTTCCTGTTCAGTTGGCTCAATCCCAAATTCTCGCCTAGCTGTTTTATAGCCCGCCAAAAATACAAACAAATCGCTAACTGAAGCTTTCCCAATGTACATCCCCGGTCTAGCTTTAATCTTTTCTAGAATGTCAAATATTCCACTCATGCTTACCTCTAATTTTAGGGATTTGTCGTTGGGTGGGGGCGGGTTTATGAGATTGTGAATTTTAGGCAATTATTGTCGGTGAACCCGCCCCTACAAGACCTGGCATTATATTGTAACGGAATCGATCGGAGTTAACATGATTCCATTTTACACTCTGCTACAATACCAACAGCAAAAAGTACGATCGGTCTCAAAAATAGTATAATTAAACCTAGATAGTTCTCGGAGACAACCACTATGAAAGTCACGAACGAACAAATTATTTATCCATCCAGCGACGGCCAACCAATGGCAGATAGTACAACTCAATTTGATTTAATGGTCAAAATTCAAGAAGGTTGCGAGTCGTTGTTCAAAAACGATCCAAACGTATTTGTAGCAGCAGATTTACTGTGGTATCCGGTTGAAGGAAGAAATGACATCTTTCAAGCACCGGATACAATGGTAATCTTTGGGAGACCAAAAGGTGACAGACTTTCCTATCTACAATTTCGCGAAGATAATATTGCTCCCCAATTTGTGTTTGAGATTCGCTCTTACAAAGACACTCAAACAAAAATGGACGAGAAATTTTCATTTTACAATCGCTATGGAGTTGAGGAATATTACGTTTACGAGCTAGATGAAGATGAAAAAGATTTGAGCGGTTGGCAAAGAATGGAAGGAAATTTAGAAGTAATCGAGCAGATGCGGGGATGGGTAAGTCCGAGATTAGGAATCCGATTTGAGTTGGGCGAAGATGGGTTAGAAATTTATAAACCCGATGGACAAAAGTTTCTTTCCTATTTAGAATTGGTGGAACAGATAGAATTAAACCGTCAGCGTGCACAACAGGAATCTCAAAGAGCGGAACGTTTAGCAGCAAAACTGCGCGAATTGAACATCGATCCCGATCGCATTTAAGCCACAAATTGTTTAATTTAGCGCTTACTCACCAACACCAAAGAAACCGGGTTTTTATCGTTACAGCGCGCTGTAACGAATTATTTACGTCAAAAAACCCGGTTTTTGACTACCCGTGCGTAAGTCCCGCAACCGTCCAAACATCGCACTTCCACCCCCGAAAACCGCTCAGAAGTGTTAACTTAGTAGTAAGTTGTGTCGATCGCACATAAAAACAAATGCCCGAACTACAAACCCAGACCCAGCCAGACCTCGACCTGCAAGCCACCTCAAAACCCGTCATCGTCGGCCTGCAAGACATAACAAAAGTGTACGGCATCGGCGACTTAGAAGTGCGCGCCCTCAACGGCGTCAGCTTGACAGTAACGCAAGGAGAGTATTGCTCAATTATGGGCGCATCCGGTTCAGGCAAATCTACAGCTATGAATATTATCGGTTGTCTCGATCGACCTACGAGCGGCAGTTACTACCTAGACGGCGTAGATGTCGCCCAAATGCCCGAATCAGAATTAGCCGGAATTCGCAATTTAAAATTAGGTTTTGTCTTCCAACAATTTCATCTATTGGCTCAACTAACAGCATTAGAAAATGTCATGTTACCGATGGTTTATGCAGGCATTCCCTCATCAGAAAGACGCGAACGCGCAGAGGAAGCTTTAACCAAAGTTGGTCTAGAAAGTCGCATGAAAAACAAACCAAATCAACTATCAGGAGGACAGCAGCAGCGCGTAGCCATCGCCCGCGCAATTGTTAACCGTCCCGTGTTGTTGCTTGCAGATGAACCGACTGGTGCATTGGATACAAAAACTACTCAAGAAGTAATGGATATTTTTACAGAATTTAATGAAGCCGGCATGACTGTTGTGATGGTAACTCACGAACCGGAAGTTGCGCGACAAACTCGCCGGGTTGTCTGGTTCCGTGACGGTCAAGTTATTCATAATAATCTGAATCCGGCAGAACTTTCGCACGCGGTATTTTAAGTATTTTAAACTAAGATAATAGTTTTCTTCAACCTGCGGAGGCAGGTTTTGTTTGTCTCGACGCGGTTTCAACCGCCGTGTCTTATTCAAACCTGCGGAGGCAGGTTTTGTTTGTATAGACGCGGTTTCAACCGCCGTGTTTTCTTCAACCTGCGGAGGCAGGTTTTGTTTGTATAGACGCGGTTTCAACCGCCCGGTATTTTTGCGGTTTCAACCGCCGTGTCTTTTTACGGTTTCAACCGCCCGGTATTTTTGCGGTTTCAACCGCCGTGTCTTTTTACGGTTTCAATCGCCGTGTCTTTTTGCGGTTTCAATCGCCCCGTCTTTTTAATGAAAAGCGCTCGGAAAAGCTGCCCAAACTCGATCGACAAAATCTCTAAGTTGCCGAGAGGCGATCGTGCTATCCTTGCGATCGGAGTCCAGAGACTGCAACTGGGTTAACAGCGAAATCACCTCCGTATCCAGCGCCGCCCGAAACAAACTCAGTGGCCACAGCAAATCCGCACCATCCCGCAAATCTGATAAAGTGTATTCTTCCGGCCACCTTTGGGGGAAATCCTTCCCCGAAACCAATCCAACCAACATCAAAGGGCGCACCCAACAAATTTGACGTGCTTCAACCACTTGAATTACCTCTGAATGCAGGCACGCATCTCCACATTCCAAACTAACAATTTGACCAGGCTTAAAGTTCAAACCACAATCCATTAATGCTGACTCTTAATACAGACACAACCAAGCAAAATAAGTGCCGCAACTCTCAACAGCACCAAAAAATATTATATCACAATTAATTAATTCTTCCTTCTTCCTTCGGTCAACCATCAACTACCAACTGCCAACTACCAACTGCCAACTGCCAACTATCAACTGCCAACTATCAACTATCAACTGTCAACTGCCAACTGCCAACTGCCAACTGCCAACTGCCAACTGTCAACTGTCATCAAGAGTTTTAAGAGCCATTTCGAGTTGGGCCGTCAACAATTTTGCTTCTTTTTTACCACTACCACCATTAGCATAATCTGCCACAGAAATCGGAGAACCGATCGCAATTTTAACCCTCGAACGCCATCGAGGAATGCGCGGGCGATAGCGAATACTCATCGGTACAATCTTCACCCCCAAACCCGGTGTGTTCAACTCCGCTTGCATGGCCAAACGAGCCAATCCAGACTTCGCAGGGTGAACTTCACCATCTTGAAAAATTCCACCTTCGGGAAAAATTACCAACATTTGCTTGTCGAGGAGCAATTCCACCCCGTAACGGAGACTGCTAATTGCCGGATGCCGGATATCGACAGGAAAGCCTCCCAAATGTCTGATAAACCAACCTTGCACTCCTTTGACTTCATCAGCAGTTACCATGAACCGCAAATCGCGTCCAGTCACCTTCTGTCCCGTTGAATAGGGCATCATCAGCGCATCCCACCGGGAACGATGCGTCGGGGCTAAGATTACAGGCCCGTCTTTCGGCAAGTGTTCCTGTCCGGTTATCTCAATCTTGCCAAAATAAAACGGTAGGACAATATAGTGACCTAGCGGATAGAACAAGGAGGTTAACCAAGGAGAAACGCGAGAGGTATTAGATGCTACCTTGGCAGGCATTGGCTTCACTAGAGAGGATTTACTGAACTCAACGGCGATCGCGGCAGTATGATGCATGGCAATTACCCTGCTATATCGATATATAGAGTGTGAACTACCCGCCAGCAATCGGAGTACCGATATGCTGGGGGCTTCCCAATTCAATGGCAACAGCCTCGGCGACAGTGGATTTTTGCCCATACCGCTTTGGTCTTACATTGCCTCCAAGGGCAGTAACGCTGGTTCCCAACGTCAATATCCGTAAGCCCTCATTTCTGATATTGACTGCCGCATTAATGTCTCTATCGTGCCGCTTAGAGCAGTGGGGACAATTAAATTCACGAACAGACAGATCCATTTTCGGCAACAACAGTAAAGTCTCAGAACAAAGGTGCGATGACGGAAAAAATCGACCGACTTCTAGGTAGACTTTGCCCTCTGCCTCTGCTTTGTATTTGAGCATCGTACAGAACATTCCCCAGCCAGCATCACTGATGGATAAGGCAAGGTTATGATTCTTTACCATGTTCTTTACTGCCAGATTTTCTACGACAATGACTTGGTTTTTATCGACTATCTTACGGGATAGTTTATGCCGGAAATCTTCTCGAACTCTAGAGATTCTGGCGTGGACTTTGGCAACAGCCAATTTAGCCTTGCGCCGCTTGTTGGTAGTTTTGTCCCGTTTACGACATAACTTACGCTGTTTGCGCTTCAGGTTGCGCTCGTGTTTTCTCAGATGTCGAGGATTTTGGTATTTAGAGCCATCAGATGTAACAACAAAGTCAAGCAATCCGAGGTCGATACCAATGGCTTTGCCGTCTTTGTTTGTAGCGGGCTTGTCAATACCATCCTCCATCAGCAATGATGCGTAGTAACGACCATCAGGCATCTTAGACACCGTAACCGTCTTCAAACTACCCACTAATTCGCGATGAATTTTAGCTTTAACCACTCCAAGATTACCCGGAAATTTAATCTCGTCATTTCCCAAAACTTTAACGTTCTGTGGGAACTGAATCGATTGTTTTCCGTGACGTTTTTTGAAAGTTGGGTATGCTGCTCGACCATCAAAGAAGTTGATAAACGCTTGAGACAAATTCAAAACCGAAGACTGAAGGCATTGAGAATAACAATCTTTGAGCCATTCAAACTCAGTTTTCCAGACGGGAATCTGTTTCTTCATCGTGAAAGCAGAAATACCTTTCCCAGTCTCTTTGTAGGTTTGGGACATGGTAGCCAATGACTGATTCCATACCCAACGGACACAACCAAAAGCTTGCGCTAGATGGCTCTGTTGTTCAACGCTTGGATAGATTCTGACTTTGACTGCTTTTAACACGATATTATTTATCACAATCGGCATACCTATGATAATACAGGCACAAAGAAAAGGGTGAAGATTTGCTCATCTCCTCATCCACCCAACCGCCCGCCACCGAGCGACGAAGAGTCAGATTCCGGTGGGGTGAAATCGTCGCAAAGCTCGCCTTTCATCCATCGCGGGATAACGGTACTCCGTTTCGCGCGATGGATTCCCGTCTGTTCTAGCTAAAGATATGTTGCTTGGCAAATCTTTAGTCTTTCGATGGGGACACTTTTGCTATTGGCCTTTGCCTCCGCAAGCGATCGCACCCAAAACAGATAATCTGTAAGCAGGTAAAATACGATCCCAGCCGACAGCACTACCGCACAGCCGTCAAGGGATTTTAGATTTTAGACTTTAGATTTATGCCACAGATTAATCTGGGAATTGGAGCTTTGGTCTAAAATCTGGAGTGCACCGCGACGAGTGTCGGCAAGCAAGTATCCGTTTTTAGGCGGGGTCAACCGCCGAGAAAGCTCGATCGGGCAATTACCGATCTATTATTTCAGTTAAAGAGCCAAGTTAGACTAAACATCGGCTATGGGAGAGTAAAAAACTTTACCTGTTAAATTTGCCGGCGGGCTTCAAACCAAGCAAGCAACTGATCTCGACAAACAGACTCCATAATACCGCCGAGCACCTGTAAGCGGTGACACGAAGGCGCGCTATCTGGAAGATTAGCCACCGTCCGAATTGTGCCAGTTTTCGGGTCATCTGCTCCGTATACCAGCAAACCGATCCGAGCTTGTACGATCGCACCAGCGCACATCGGGCACGGCTCCAGCGTCACGTAAAGCGTGCATTGATTGAGATGCCAGTCTTGCAAAACCTTGCCCGCCGCCCGCAGCGCCAAGACTTCAGCATGAGCAGTCGGATCGCAGTCTCGCTCTCGCCGATTTTGCGCTTCGGCAATCAATTTGCCAGCACCGTCAACAATGACAGCACCCACTGGCACTTCGCCCGCATCACCGGCTGCTCGTGCCAGTTCCACAGCCCTACTCATCCAGTGTCGGTGAATAGCATAATTAGAATCACTACTACACAACGGCTCTGTTGGCAAATTCACGGTATACCTAAGTATCTGAAAACACTTAATATAATCTTATTTATCCACTTGCTGTGGAGAGAAGTAAGTGCGATCGCTAAGAAAACAAGTTTTTTACGGAATTCATGGCATACTTACCTAGCTGAAAACACTTAAGATCGAGAAATAAAGTTACACTACAGCCCCATCCAGAGTAATTTTGAATTATGGACACCACCCTGATTAGCACTGAAGTTGTTGAGCTGTTGTCCCGGATTAGCCGCCAAAAGCTCCGCGAACAAGATATCACTCCTTTGGTAGTGTTTGTGACTGCTCTGATTTCCATCCTGCGGGGAGTGATGATTATCGACAGGACGATCGCAGTTGAAGAAGAAGAACGGCTGCAAAAGACTCTCAAAGCCTTTGCCAGCGGCGATCCACATCGGATAGAACTAATTCAGCGCCTTGTCAAAGGAGTCTCCAAACAGCAGGTTTACTTCAACCCCACGGAACTGCTAACCCTGACAGCTTTCTTCTCAGAATCAGAAAAGCTGTTGCTCATCGGTTCCGGCTACGAAATGTCAGCGGTAGACGGACACATCGATTTGAGGGAGCAAATGTACTTACAGTCGATCGGCAATCGGCTCGGCCTCGACTCCAGACACATTGCAGTCGTAGACACTTTATTTACCAAAGAAGGAACCCTCAACCAAGAAGACTTTGCCGAAGTTAAAGCTTTACTAGCTCCCAGCGAATTTGAGTCCCGCGATCCGGTATTTGCCAAAGCAGCAAAGCACCTGCTGTCTCTGTTAACGCGCAAATAATGCAACGCAAATTATTTGCTGCGTCAAAATTTGAGACTGTTGGGATGGGAGACGGGAATTGCGCGCTCTTGTATTAAAAACCGGGTTGTTTAACCGGCAACAAGAGCGCTTCACAGTTGATTTGGGGAAGTCGGTTTGGGCCACGAGTCCCGCTTAATTTTTTTTCCCAAGAGTCGATCGACCTTCGTATCCCATTGAACCGAATCCGTCTAAAATCTAAGGAATGAGAATTAAATAACTTACAATTTTAATTATTGTGGGATGGGCGTCCCGCCCGTCCTTTATAGACGGGCGGGACGCCCATCCCACTTTTAAGAGTGTAAATTATTTAATTCGCGATCCTAAAAGCGAATTATTCCTGCATCGATCGCCCCAGCTCGCTCTCAAATCTCAACTTAACCCCGCATCAACGGGTACCTTGCCCCCGACGCTGTTGAGCGAGTGGATGCTCCCCCAAATTTAGACCAAAGTTCCTACTCCGGTGATTCATCTGCCGAGTAAATCTAAAATCTAAAATCTAAAATCTAAAATCGACTGATTGATTATGCAAATTGAATGGCAAACCGCCAAAACCTACGAAGACATTCTCTATCAAAAAAGTGGCGGTACCGCCAAAATTACCATCAATCGACCTCACAAACGGAACGCTTTCCGTCCCAAAACCGTGCAGGAATTGTGCGATGCCTTTACTGATGCCCGTGAAGACACAAAAATCGGCGTTGTCCTCTTCACCGGTGCGGGGCCTCATACAGACGGCAAATACGCCTTTTGTGCCGGCGGCGACCAAAGCGTGCGAGGTTCTGCGGGATATGTAGACGAAGGTGGCATACCCCGGTTGAACGTGCTCGACTTGCAGAAGTTGATTCGATCGATGCCCAAAGTTGTGATTGCTTTAGTTGCAGGATATGCGATCGGCGGCGGTCACGTTTTACACTTAATTTGCGACTTGACGATCGCTGCTGACAATGCTATTTTCGGGCAAACTGGCCCCAAAGTCGGCAGTTTCGACGGCGGTTTCGGGGCCAGCTATCTCGCCAGAGTTGTCGGCCAGAAAAAAGCCCGAGAAATTTGGTTTTTGTGCCGTCAGTACAGCGCCCAGCAAGCTCTAGAAATGGGTTTAGTCAACTGCGTCGTACCCGTCGAACAACTCGAACTTGAAGGGATGCAGTGGGCCCAGGAAATTCTGGAAAAAAGTCCGATCGCGATCCGCTGTTTAAAATCCGCTTTTAATGCCGACTGTGACGGTCAAGCCGGTCTCCAAGAACTGGCTGGAAATGCCACTTTGCTGTATTATATGACCCAGGAAGGCGCCGAAGGCAAACAAGCCTTTTTGGAAAAACGGGAACCCGATTTTAGTCAATATCCTTGGCTGCCGTAGCTCGATCGAGAAATAAGTTTTGGGATTCCCTCATTCAAGCTACAGATATTATTGATTGCTGTGAGTTGAATGACCCGAGTTTAGTCGATCGTCCAAAAGTATCAGTATGGATACCAATTGCCAAAAAGAATGAAACTGCTTTGCCAGATCCAAATCATAATAGATAATAGTTATCAGTGATTTCCCAATCGCCAATCGAAAATGATACAATCTGTCCTGTTGCCGACGGACTAAACCGAGACTGCTGCTGATTTTTCGGTTAATGTTGTGCCTGTTAACTGGCAGGCGTTGCGTTCAGAAACAGGAACAGCGGTCTCATGCGGAGTCGCAGTCTGTTCTTGCCACAGTTCAATTTCTGTGATGTTTTCCCAAGATCCCCCAAAAGGCGAAACTGCCAAAGAACAAGCTTTCCACTGACTTTGCACCGGCACGGTCAACAGAGCACAAATTCCTCCGCGTCTCCCCTCAGGGGTATAGTGGCGGCAGTGACGACAAGCAGAAATTAATGGGGTTTTCATAAAAGTGTTGGCGGAAATCAGTTTCATCTCTAATTCTCCTGTGTAGAGCTAGGAGGTTTTAGAGCATCCCAGCCCTTATCCTGTCTGGGTTATAGCGATCCCCGAAGCATAATAAACCTTAATGATTTATTTATAATCTTGTTATATATAGAAACAATCACCTCAGTCCTTCCTCATTTTGTAGCGAAAAAGACAGGTTAAAAGTTTATAAAGGGTCAGGGATCAAGCAAAAGGACAAATACGGAACGACTATGAGATCTTCTAAATAAACGGTTGCTCCGATGCCAAAATCTGCTGAGAGTCGGGTAAGCAGCCTCCGGGACACAGTAAGAATTAAGGTTTCAGTTGACAGTTGACCAGGGACAGTTGACAATTAACAGCGACCTCTACCTGGAAGGAAGAGGATTAGAGTAATGAATCGTCTTCTTTTAATTTATCAAGGGCGATCGGGCTTGGGGCTTTAAAACAATTCTTTATGGTCAAACGAAAATGAAAACAGAGCAAATGGCGATCGACACTTCGGGCCCAAAGGCAGCAGTTGCCTTGACACCAAAAGCAGCTAATCCTAGAATAAGCAAGTTTTAAAGCTTCTTGTTGATAAAAAAAGTTCGGCAAGCGGAAAACGAGCGAGTCTTTAGACCTTCCATGAAAGCGGCACGGGCGGTTCAAACCGCCGTGAATCTTTCTTGATTTTTAAAATTTTTAGCAGTGTAAAAAGGGCTTTTGCCGTTACACTCTATTGTTGGGATGAATACACAGGTGTAAACCTGGGAAGCAAATGCCTACCATATATTCAAGGTACGCGGGGACTCCACGGAACCAAGGGCTAAGCCCCTTAAACGCTTGAGGAGCTTGCTGAAAGGCAAGGATAGCAGCCCACCATTTTTTGGCAAGAGGATTGCGCCCAAGAACCCTAGTAATAGGGATATTAAGAACGAAATTTCTTAAGAATCTCAGTCGCCAAGAGCGCTGAGAGTGTCAACTTTAGAATCAAAACATTAAAATCAATTCAGAGGCGGTAGGAGTTTTGCTAATGAGTAAGCGTTCTTCAGTGGAATCCCCAAGTCAATCCTCATCAACCCCAATCAAACCTGCTTTGCAAGCAGTCCTCGGGTGTTTGGATGTCAACCTAGAAGCAGAACTGACAACATACAGAAGACACAGGCGGCGCGCCGAACAGTGGGTGTCGCCATCAGTTCGCAGCGGCCAGCCAACAGCCACAACCGAGCCACAAAAAAGCCAAAACCTACCGCAGGGTGCGGAGGAAGCCCAGCAACCGCTGTCGCTGCCCCTATCCCTTGGCGGCGTCCAGGGCGATTCCCCGCTAGCAACTACCGTGGGTGGGACAAAAATATCTAGCAATACCTTTGCACCCAACAATTATCTCGAATCCAGCGAAAAACTGATCGAAAGTTTGGACGAAGCAAAAGCTGAGCCTGCCCAAGAACGCAGTTTGGCCGCGAGTCTGTTAACTCCCTTGGGACTGAGTTCGATGTTGCTGTTTCTGTTGTCGTGCACAGCTTTGGGTTATGCAGTGATGCACCCGTCAAGTCTGGTTAAAATGGCAGGCCTGAACCGTTTTCTCGATCGCACAACCCCCTCTACTAACGAAAGTCCGGCAGCTACAACCATAGATAGCAGTAGCAGCAGCAAGGAACTGCCGAAAGCTCCAAATCTGGCATCCAAAGAATTTGTCGAGCTAGATTTGAACACTCTCAGCAACGTCAATCCCACAACCAGCCCCATTGCTTCCCCGTCGCCCAAAGCATCAATCCCCCCCAATCCGCCAGCACCTCCTGCCCCCATCGGCGCTGTCCCAATTCCGACAGAAGACGGCAACCCGGCCAGAGGTAGGGAACAAGGACTCAACAATATTAGTACCGCTTTGCTTCCCAGTCCCAGCCCCAGCGCCACCCAGACAGTCCCGACACTGCCGACACTGCCTCCCACACCCTCCCCAGCCCAGCCAGCCGCCGCATCCCCTGCCACAGCAGCCCCGACAGCCACAGCAGCCCCGGCCGCAGCAGCCCCGCTAGGAAGACCGACACGGGCTAGCGACGGCTTTTACTACGTTGTCACCGATTACACCAATGAAAAAGCGCTGCAACAAGCCAGAACCGCAGTTCCCGATGCCTACGTGCGGAACTTCTCAAAGGGTGTCAAAATTCAAATGGGGGCTTTGAACGATGCTGCCTCAGCAGAACGTTTGGCAAAGGAACTCCAAGCCAAAGGGATGAAGCCGCAATACTATCAGCCGTAAACTCGTTCAACAGTTGACAGTTGACCGCTTGACAGTTTGACAGTTTGAGAGCGACTTCTACCCTTAAGTCCGAGGATTGGAGTAATGAATAGTCTGATTTTAATTTCTCCCGAGCAGGCGGGCGGGCTTTCAACCAATTATTTCTGGTAAAGGTTCAAAAACTTTAACTAAATTGTTAGACAAAGCTAGACAATGATGAATGTTTTGTCTAACACAAAATTGGTTTTTTAAGTCAGACAAGTTCCCACACAGAATGCAAATGTAGACGCCCGATCCAAACCTTACGCTGACCAGTCAATCGATTTGAGATTTTAAATTTTAGATTTTAGATTTGCTGACAGCGCAGTGAATCTGGGAGATTGAACTCTTAGTCTAAAATTTGGGAATCGACCCTGACGCTCGCGTTGGGGGCTTGTACCTATTTTTGGGCTGGTCAATCGAAAATCGCAAATAATAATATTAATTTCCAGTCCTAAATCTAAAATTTAAGAAAATCGGGAGATAGGTAAAATGGGATTATTCGATCGCCTGTGGCGAGTGATTCGAGCCAATATTAACAGTTTGGTCGGAGCAGCCGAAGATCCAGAAAAAATTCTGGAACAAGCTGTAATGGATATGCAGGAAGATTTAATCCAGCTCAGACAAGCCGTAGCAGGAGCGATTGCCGCTCAAAAACGCACCGAACGCCAGTGTTCCCAAGCTGAGTCCACAGCCGCAGAATGGTACCAGCGGGCGCAGCTAGCTTTGCAAAAAGGCGAGGAAAATTTAGCGCGGGAAGCTCTGACGCGCAAGAAATCCTATCAAGAAACGGCAACGGCGATGAAAGCCAGTCTCGGACAGCAAAACGCTGTGGTTACTCAACTTAAAGAAAATATGCGATCGCTCGAAAGTAAAATTTCTGAGGCAAAATCAAAAAAAGATATGTACATTGCCCGAGCTCGATCGGCCAAAGCGTCGGAAAGGCTGCAAGAAATGATGGGAAATCTCAGTACCGGCAGTGCTTTGAGCGCCTTTGAAAAAATGGAAGAGAAAGTTATGCAGCTAGAAGCTCGTTCCGAAGCCATCGCAGAACTTGGAACAAACGATTTAGAAAAGAAGTTTCTCTCTCTCGAAGCTGCCGGCGATGTCGATGCCGAGTTGGCGGCGATGAAAACACAAATGCTTCCGAGCAAGAATACACCAAAATTGCCGTCGGGCGAGCCACCCACATCCTAAACCCCACTCAACACAACAATAGTTGGGATAATTGGCCAAACTTCTCAACAGATGGCCCATCAGCGTATTGGGGAATTCCCGGATCGAAGTTAAACTCAATAGATAGGTGCATCAATTAGCTTGGCTGCACCACTGACTCGATCGCTTTAAACTGTATTTACTATGTTTGCAAAATTGCTTCATGCTCGATCGCACTAAAAATCTGACCAACTGAGTCTCACCATCGCGGGCTAACGCTATCAAGCCTGCTTTGGGCCTACTTCGTACACCTCACCCAGGAAAAATAGCATTATGGGATTATTTGACCGCATTAGCCGAGTCGTCAGAGCCAATCTTAACGATATGGTCAACAAAGCTGAAGACCCGGAAAAGATTTTAGAACAATCCGTTACGGATATGCAGGAAGACTTGGTGCAGTTGCGTCAGGCCGTTGCCAGCGCGATCGCCACTCAAAAACGCACCCAGACTCAGTACAATCAAGCTGAATCCCAGTCTAACCAGTGGCAGCAGCGCGCTCAACTCGCCCTGCAAAAAGGAGACGAGACTTTAGCCCGCGAAGCTCTAGTACGCAAAAAGTCTCACGCTGAAACGGCTGCTACGCTGAAAGCGAGTCTGGAACAGCAATCGGGTCAAGTGGAAAGCCTCAAACGCAACTTGATCGGTTTGGAGAGCAAGATTTCCGAAGCCAAGACTAAGAAGGATATGCTCAAGGCGAGGATTTCTGCTGCTAAGGCTCAGGAACAGCTCAACAATACCATTGGCACCTTGAATACTGGCAGTTCAATGGCAGCTTTCGAGCGCATGGAAGAAAAAGTTTTGCAGATAGAAGCCCGCGCGGGAGCTTCCGCAGAGCTGGCGGCTGGCGGGAGCAATTTAGAGGAACAGTTCCGCTTGCTTGAAAGTGGTGGCGATGTTGACGACGAGTTAGCTCAGATGAAGGCTCAACTGAGCGGAGGTTCTGTGTCTCAAGGTCAATTGCCGGCTGCGGGTAAAACTGCTGCGGCTCCTAGTAGCTCGGAGTCGAGTCCGGTGATTGACGCGGAGTTGGAAGAATTGCGATCGCAGCTCAATAAAATGTAGTAATTTCTATCAAAATTCACCGATTTCTCAGATAACCCCGCCCAACAATGGGTACCAGCCCCCGACCCTCGTTTAGGGTCGAGTTCAAAATTTTAGACTAAGGTTCAAGCTCCCAAATTGCATGAGAGAGTAAATCTAAAATCTAAAATCTAAAATCCAAAATCTAAAATCGACTGATAACTTTGATAGAACGCTCCGCCTACCTACAGCGCTAGCTTGGGTAAGTCGGAGCTTTTTTCTGGATTTTTTAGCAAATCACAAAAAATATTTTTTGTCAAGTATATTTATGTTGAATTTAATGACTTAAGTCTTAAACAAAAGTGATAAAGTTACTTTAATCTTTGTAATTGCGCCAGGAACCCCTGCTCGTAAGTGTAAATAACTATCAATTATTATTAATCAATGATGCCCCTGCCACATTCCAGAGGGTTTTGTAAAATCAAGTTTTTTAGCGCAATAGCACTTGGTTGTTCAATTACAGCTATTTGCTTCGCATCGTCAGCAGCTCAAAGTGTTGGCGATCCGATCGTTGCTGGTGAATCAGGCGGGCGATCGCCTTTTGTTAATAACAATTTACAGTCTCAATTAAAACTTAATCCAGAAACAGCAGACGATCGCGATCGACTTTCTGGCGATTTATACTCAGGCTCAGAATTAGATAGATACAGTAAAGAGCCAGAAACCGACATCCCGGAATTTGCAGCAGCAGCGCCAAGTCAGGAACCTGAAACTCTCGCCCAATTGCCCAACCGAGGAGACAACCGACAAGAAATTCCCATTCCCAATCCTGTACTGCCAAATCCGGCTCCCCTCCCAGAACCCGCGCCAAGAAAGCCCCTACCTCCGATAGAACAGCTTTTGCCACCCGTCCCCGTACCGAGACGGACTGAAGAATTGCCGAATATTCCGGTACAATAACGGTCGATCGATGTGAAGTAGTTGGCAGTACCGTCTTTAGCAAACAAGAATTAGATGCTGCACTCAAAAACTTTGTAGGCCGCCCGCTGACTTTCGCCGAACTGCTGGAAGCTCGTTCTGTGGTGAGCCAACTCTACATCAGCAAAGGTTTTATCACTTCGGGTGCACTGCTGGAAGCTCGTTCTGTGGTGAGCCAACTCTACATCAGCAAAGGTTTTATCACTTCGGATGCCCTGATTCCCCCACAAACCCTTGCGGTTTTCCACTGTCGCCCGGGGCGGATGCTCGCGGTAGAACTCGGGTTTCGGCGCTGAGACTGTTTCAGGATTTTACTCAGCGGGGAGAGAGGGATGTCTTGGCGGCGCGATCGCAGTTCAATCTGGGAGTCTCAGCATTTGGCGCTACCGCGAGCAACAGGGAGCCTGACGGTCAATTTTTGACGTGGCGCGGTCAATTGCAGTACGTGCGGTTGTTGGCTCCCCAGACGCTGCTGGTTGTGCGCTCCCAGGCGCAGTTGGCAATCGCTGAGCTTTTGCCGATCGAACAATTTGGTTTGGGCGGCCCGGATACAGTGCGGGGCTACCGTCAGGATGCAATGCTTGCGGATAGCGGACTTTTTGCTTCCGCCGAGTTGCGGTATCCGATTTTGCGTACCGGGGACAAAAAAGGTCTTTTGCAGGTGACGCCGTTTGTGGATGCTGGCAATGTTTGGAATAGCGGGGGAAGGGTGGCTCTGGAAGCAAATACTCTGCTATCAGCGGGATAGGGCTTGCGGTGGCAGTACGGCGAGAGGTAGAATTCTCGGTTCGGCTGGGGCATTCCTTTGATTGGCATCAAATCGGGCGAGAGGAGTTGGCAAGAGCGCGGGCTGTATTTTTTCGTAGAATTCAAACCTTTTTAGGAAAATAGCCGTTCTGCCCTTAGCGGAACTGAGTAATTTGGCTATATAGTAATAAGTATCATTTGGCACTCATCTTGAGGTGCCAAGAGTGCATTTTACTGAAAATTTTTACATTAAACTATGTCTAAGGTGCGGTTACTGGTTTTAAGTTCTTTTGCTTCCGGTTTTGGTTTTTGCTCAATCATTTTGGCGATGTTTACGATGATTTACGGGCTGTCGTTTACGTCTTTTTTTGTGTTTGTTTTAACCTTGGTATTCTTTGGAATCAATATGGTGTTTGCTTTGCATTATTACACATCAATCACTAAGCAGTTGAATGTGAAAAGTAAAAGGAAAGCTAGAATTTAGCGGTTGTGAAGCAGCAGCGGATAAAGGCATGGAGAGCGGGAGCATCTCAGTTTTTGATTTGTATTGCTGTCGGGAAATCGCGAGTTTTATATAGATCGCGAGCTTGGACAGCACTAGAAAAAAAGCTTTTTACCAAAATGAGATGCTCCCTGGAGAGTTCTTGATATAATTTGAATGGAATCAGAAAAACGCCTCTAGGTTAGGACAATTATCTAGCTGCTGTAAATCATAATTATTGTAGGTCTAATTATTTAGGAGGTGCGATCGTGGTCATTGCTCAAACCAACCCGCCAAACCTTGCTTCAGATGCAACAAAGACTAGCTTCACTCCTGATGAATACCGGGCCATGGAGGAAACCGCCGAAGAACGTCACGAATATTGTAACGGAGAGATTATTGCTATGCCCGGAGGTTCAGAAGTCCACAGCGCGATCGCCTGTAACTTGTTAATTCACTTGGGATTTTTGCTCAGAGACACCGATTTTCGCTTGTATAACAGCGATTTGCGGGTTTGGATTCCCGAATATAACTGCGGAACCTACACTGATTTGATGGTTGTCAATGGGGAACCGGAATTCCATGGATCTCGCACGGATGAAATTCTCAATCCTTTACTGATTGTCGAGGTTCTTTCGCCCTCTACCGAAGCCTACGATCGAGGTGAAAAGTTCCGAAAAT
>NZ_JAEQDD010000204.1:0-1343 GCF_020737885.1 Microcoleus sp. PH2017_34_RAT_O_A
CCGTTACATAAATCCTACCCAAAGTTACTCAAGATTGGACAATATTGGACTTTGAGCTTCGTTTACTTCCTGCTTCATCCTGGTAGTGTCGGCACTCACCAGTCCGCAGGCTAACCCCGTCTAACTGACGGTTTTTGACAAATTAATCGCTGCGTTCAAATCGCGGTCAACAACAATACCACAATGACTGCATTCAAACACTCGTTCAGAAAGAGAGAGTGTTTCTTTTTTAGTTCCACAATTAGAACAAGTTTTTGAGCTGGGAAACCAACGGTCAACAACTACCAACTTTGAACCGTACAACTCGCATTTGTAGGTTAACTGTCTGCGAAACTCAAAGAAGCCCATATCGGCAACAGATGCAGCTAGCTTGTGCAACGCCATCATTCCGCTTACGTTCAAGTCTTCTATGACAATTACACCGTGGTTTTTGGCAAGTAATGTCGTTAGTTTGTGCAACGTATCTTGACGGATGTTAGCTATCTTTCTATGCAGTCTAGCTATCTTGACTTGTGCTTTTTGACCATTGCTCGAACCGATGACTTTATGGCGACTCAACCATTGCATCCTTGAGAGTATGTCGCGATATTTTTTGTAGGATTTAGCACCGATAACTACTTCACCTGTTGATAGAGTAGCCAATGCTTTAATACCGAGGTCAACGCCTACAATGCTTGTTTGGCATGATTCTTGCTGTTCTACATCAAACCTGAAACTGATAAACCACCTGTCGGCAATACGGGATATCGCGCAAGACTTAGTTGATACTTGTGGTAGCCTTTCATAAGTCTTGAGGACGGCAATTACGGGAACTTGGATTTTGTTAACCCCGCAGATTTTGACTGTTCCTTCTAATGTGAAAGAATCTCGCCTTCCTTTTTTCTTAAACTTCGGTACACCAGCAGTCTTTTTAAAACATCGTTTCCATGCATCTCGCAATGCCATTAATGCCTGTTGTGGTGTAGATTTACTGCACTCGTAATACCAAGCATTCTCCGACTTCACCATAGCTACTAACAATTTATGCAAGTCAATAGCTGTGGGAAATTTGAGCTTTTCGTTGGGATTGGCTTGGTTGTGACCAAGAATATTTTTGGTCAGCCACAAACCCCAATTCCAAGCATGACGCGCCACTCCGCAATGCTTAGCTAAAAGTATGCGCTGCCGACTATTTAGTTTCAATTCGGTTTTGAATCCGAGTAACATGGCAGTCCTTTAATCCCTTCTCGCGCAGGCTTGTGACATATTCCAACCTTAGCAGAACTTGCGAGTGAAAAAGCTACCCACAATTGAGCAACAATGGGTAGATTTGTCCAAGAATCAAGTTACAGTTTCTAGCCCCC
>NZ_JAEQDD010000205.1:0-1330 GCF_020737885.1 Microcoleus sp. PH2017_34_RAT_O_A
TTAGGGACTCGCGGACAAATAAAATACCAGTCAAAATGGGATAATCGTGATATCCCATTTTGGTAAAGTTTCAGAACGTTGCCATGAGGGCAAATATTGTTTTAACTCATGAGGTAAGACTTTTACGCCTTTCTCATAAGTTGTCTCAATTAAGTTTACAATGGGATTAATTCCTTTCCATGTCATGTTAGATGCCCAGTTGACGGCTGTTTCAACTGCATCTAAAATAGCACCATTCCAATAATTTTCAAGTGCTGCCCAACAGCGTTCAATTGGATTATACTTGCTGTGATACGGCGGGTAGTAAATTAGTCTAATTCTCAAACCAATTCTTTGAGATAACTCAATGATACGTTTGATGAATTGTGTTCGATTACTTCTATTTGATGGGCCACCATCAAGGTCAATCACCAATTCTTCCAGTTCGGTGTAATCAGATTGGTTGTTTTGCCACCAATCCGTTAGACAATCGACGATAAAATCAGTGGTTTCAGCAGACTGCCCCATATAAATAGATAATTGGTCATTTTGAGTATTCAGAATTCCAAAGGGGACTAATACGGCTTGCCACTTCGTATCATGATCATCAGCCGATTTCGGTTCGAGGGTTCGCGCTTTACCGTCCCGTGACAGGTTGCCAATTTTGACTTTGGCTTTGGTATCGATTGATATTCGTAGAGAATTAACATCTAGATCGGAGGCTTGATTCTCCTTCAATACATTCTCAAAAATGGCATCTGTTTCGGGTATTTTTTTCAAGGGCTTAGTTTTTTGTGTTTTTTTAGGCGATACCCCATTCGATTTAAAATCGTGCCAATTGTCTGACGAGAAGGCAATTGCTGTGGGTCGTAGTTTTTCTGAGTCACCAATGCGGATAATACCGCCTTGGCACTGATCCGAGCATACAAAAATGTCGATTGAAACTTGGGGTCTGCCTGGGACTCTGGCTCTACTAAAGAACGAATATCCGTTTCTAAATTTGGCAGTAAGATTTCACTTTTGTGTCGCCCTCGTCCCCGGTAATTATCAACACAAATCAACCCGGTTCGTCGTTCATGTAAGCCCAGTTGAACACTGGATCGATTCCACCCCATAAATGTTTCTACTTTTCGGGATGAACCATTAAAGTAGTCTTCAGCCACTTTTGCCATAAAGTCTCGACGGCGATAGCCTGTCAGTTTTTTGGCCGCATCTTTGAATGTTAATTTAACTGGCTCACTCAAAATCATTTTTAGCATCCCACTTACAGAAGTCACAACCACTTATGTCAGATTTTTTGGTTCCTACTCTTCTAGGATAACTGGGGTTATATTTAATTGCAAGCCCCTTA
>NZ_JAEQDD010000025.1:0-46393 GCF_020737885.1 Microcoleus sp. PH2017_34_RAT_O_A
GGGCAAATAGTCTCGTGCGGCCACAATTTGCTCAAAAAGCTACCCAAATAGTCAAGGATGGGTAGCTTTGTCCATAAATTAAGTTACAGTTCCTAACCCTTCCCACTTGCGGGTCAACACTCCCACTGCTTCGGCAATCTCTAAGTTGTGGTTCTGCTCTTTGAGCGCTGCTGCAACTTCATCCTTGCTGTGGTAGTAGCCAATCCCAACTCGGCGATCGCCTCTCGACTCATGCTCCTCTCGGCAATCAAGTGGTTGAGGGCGCCACTTCCTACTTCGCCCCACAGCCAATCCCGGCACTGGGCGTACACCGCAGCCAGTATCCCCCGGCGCATCTCCCACTTCGCTGCTATTTCTATTTCCCTAGGGCTGTGTTCGCGTTCGGGCAGCGCTGCTCCCACCCTCGAAGCTGCTTCCCGCAAAGCTTCTACCCAATCAATGGCGGTGCATGGAAGTGATTGCCCGGTTGCGTCCGCGTAGCGAGTGCGCTAGCGTAGTTCGCATCGTTTCCCAAGAGAATGACTTTGAAACAAGAAGGATGAGAGAAGAACATCCGCTCTTGAGGATCGAACGAGCCTTATCTGAGCTCAAGGACGAGACTGAGGAAAATCAAGTAATGCTGTTGGTAGCACGCCATTTGAGAGAATCGCAGCGCAAAGTTGGTTGAAGGCTGAAAGGCTCGGGTATGGCAACATTCACCTCAAGGCGTGGAATAGCAGCAAAAAGCTAATCGAAAACACCACCACCACTGGGCGCCACCACTATTTTTGCTGCTATCAATGCGGGCGATCGCAATTACCTTGTCAAAGCTGCAACTTTTGAAAGCTCGTGTCTGTCCCCGGTAGTTTTGTTACCGAGAAGGCTCCAAGAGTCCAGCATCTGACCGTACAAACAAGTCATTTCCCAAGCAATCCGAGCGTAGACCTTACCCAAAGATGAGTCTTTCTCGCATTGAGGAATCAGGTCAAGTCCCATTGCTAGGTGCTGTTGGTCAATCTGATTATGGATTTGCCAGTAGCGACCCGCTTGCAGCCCCAGCTTTGCAAGCTTCGGACTCGCTGCACAGAAGAAGTCATAGGACGCCCCTTCTGAGATTAAATTCAGTGTAATGATTTGGTGTGCGTTTGATTCGCGCAGGACTGAACGAAAGCAATATGCGTTTACTGATATGGTTTCAAGGGTTGCCGGCACGTTAGTTGGACTCTCATCGGGTTCCAGAAAATCATATGTGTGCATCCACTCAATTAGCCGTTCGCAGTGATCGACTTCCTCCATCGCATGTCGGGCAAAGCACCCTTGGTAATAAGGGTCGTGGCACATGGCATGGCGCAGAGATAGCGCCGAGGTAAAATCGCGGGATAGGTGATATAACTGGCGAATCCAACCTCTAATCTCCTCTGGCGTTGAAGTCACTGCCAAGGTTTCGTAAAAATGTCCATTTCGGAGGAGATTCCGATATTCTTCTGCCAAACTTAACAGCCACTGCATAGATCCACTCCTGCCGTATAATTTTACTTTGACTAGATTTGGTGCCTTTAGGGGGCGAAATTTGTTAAGCGCCAGTATATTATAATAATAAAGCAGTATACTAAAACCAGTCAAGTAGACTAATGCCCCTTGAGTGGCCCTACCGTGTTCTATTCTTTTTTCTCTCATTGCCAGACACGTAAGCGTTGCTATCCGCTAAACACTGGACAAAAGTGGACAAGATAGCCAGTCTAAGTCTCTAACCAGGCTACGTTAGTAAGGTCACGACACCTATGGGTGCTTTCCAGCCCATAGCTATGTCGCCGGAGATTAAACATCTCTATTTAGCTAAGGAAGTGTCTCCGGCACGACAAGCCCCACTAACATTGACGAGGAAAACATTACCGGAGAAATCCGAGGGGGATTTATCCCTAAGAAACGCCCCATTGAGGCGGGTCTTCATCGAACAGTATCAATAGCCTCTGTCCTGTAATGCCAGCAGGTATGCCAAAAAGAATGACCGCTTTTGAGGCGTCTTGGTTTTATTTTGTATGCTGAGTCCACGTTTGTCCAATTAATTGGCGATTAGAGACGTACCGATCGGAAAACCGATCCCAGGCCTTTGTGAAAGTGTCAGTTCTGCGTCTGTCCTGACACAGCGAAGTTTATTCGTACCGACCTACCTATTTTATGGGCTGATCGTGCAACCAGAGCAAGTTGCTTCCCAACTCTGTTAGACTTGCTTTAGGTATGCTTCATCAAAAATACCCAAACATCACAATTATGAGCAAATTATATCAAGGGAAAAGTCAATCTAATACGGGAATTCTTGTAGTCGATAATAACAGAAGAATAGTGAGTATAAATCAAAATTTTGTAGAGTTGTGGAGTGTCCCAAAATACGTTATAGACTCACAGAACGAGTCCCAAGGTTTAGAGTTAGTTTCTCACTATTTAGAAGAACCTCAAAAATTTGTTAAACAAATAACAGAAGTATACCAAAAGCCGGAATTGAATATTTATGCAATTATTAAATTTAAATGCGGTCGGCTGTTAGAGATATCTTCTCAGTCGCAATGGTTTGAAGAACAATATGTAGGGAGAGTCTGGAAAAGTCGCGAACCTGACAAATTCATATTTGATGAGCCAAAATCAATAGTTTATATTTGCCCTTTTTTAGACATATTCCAAAAATAAATGGTTGACCGATCGCTCTTAAATTATAATGAAATTTTACCCCCTCTCAACATGAGCTAACTTCGAGAATATCTTGAAAAGCATCCATTTTATCAATATTCTCTGTGGGTTGATTGCTTATTGCCATCAACCCAAAAAGCCAGGAATCGCCATGGATAAGAACTTGCTTTGTTCTGCTTAACCCGAACTCACGTTTAATAGCTCTATTAAAACAATGCCACTTTCTTGTACCTTTGGTAAAAGCATTACTGTTTTCTTGCGAGCTATCTAATCGCAAAAGGCAGGCAAAAAAATGTGTGCCTTTTTAGTTCAGTTTAATGACGGCAATTCATATTGACCATATTCTTTAGGAGGTACTATCTAATGTCATCAAATACAGTAAATGTTGTAATTGTTGGTGGTGGATCAGCAGGTTGGATGACAGCCGCTTATTTGAGCAAAGCTCTGGATAAAAATGTTCGGATTACCCTAGTAGAATCTTCTAACATCACAACAGTAGGAGTAGGTGAGGCAACTTTTAGCAGCATCAAATCATTTTTCGATTTTCTGGGCTTGCAAGAGTATGAATGGATGCCAAAGTGTAATGCCACTTATAAAATGGCAATTAAATTTGTTGATTGGAATTCAGACAGAAGGCATTTCTACCACACTTTTGAAAAATTTGATTTCATAGATGGGTTCAGTATCTCTGAATGGTGGCTTAAACTAAAAAGTTCCAGCGTACCATTTGACTATTCTTGTTTCATGACACCTACGCTGTGCGATGCCCAAAAGTCTCCCAGATACTTAGATGGCAAAGTCTTTGACGAAAGAGTGCAACATTTATTTTCAGACGATCATTTATCTCAAAAGAGACTTGTAACGCTTGCCGATGCAGAAGGACAGTATCCCTACGCTTATCATTTTGATGCGAATTTAATTGCTAGGTTTTTGAAAGATTATTCTACACAAAGGGGTGTCCGGCAGATTGTTGATGATGTGGTAGATGTAAAGTTAACAGAGGACGGAAGCATAGATTGCATCCATACCGAAAAACATGGCAGTCTCAGCGGAGACTTGTTCGTAGATTGTACGGGTTTTCGCGGCTTGCTAATCAATAAAGCTCTTGATGAACCGTTTATTTCTTTTTCAGAATCGCTGCTTTGCGACAGCGCAATTGCCATGCAAGTACCGACTGATATCAAGAAAAATGGGATCGCTCCTTATACAACCGCAACCGCACAGAGTTCTGGCTGGATTTGGAACATACCTCTTTACGGAAGAACAGGTACGGGGTACGTTTATTCGAGTGCGTTTATCTCCAAAGAGGAAGCAGAGCAAGAGTTCCGCCAGCATTTGGGAGAAGCTTCTAATAACTGCAAAGCATCGCACATCAAAATGAGAATCGGGCGCAACAGGAATTCATGGGTGAAGAACTGTGTAGCCATCGGTTTGTCCAGTGGGTTTGTCGAACCGTTAGAGTCTACCGGGATATTTTTTATCCAGCATGGAATTGAAGAGCTAGTCAACCACTTTCCAGGCAAGTCATTTAGCGACGAGCTGATCCGAAACTACAATAGAGCTATTGCTAATTGTATTGATGGCGTTCGCGACTTTTTGACACTTCATTATTACGCTAGCGATCGAGCAGACACGCCGTTTTGGCAAGCAACAAAGCACGAAATTAAGGTATCAGAGGAACTGCGTGAGAGGTTTAACTTGTGGAAAAAAAGGCTGCCCAATAAAAAGAATATCAATCCAAATTTTCACGGGTTTGAAACTTACTCTTACTCCGTAATGCTGCTCGGACTCAATCATAAACCTGAAGGCAGTTTGCCGCTTTTAGATCATATTGATGACGAGAAAGCATTAGCCCGGTTCAACGCGATCGAGCAAAAAGCACGTCACCTGAGTGCTACTTTGCCATCCCAGTATGAATACTTAACGCACGTGATGAAATCTCAAGAGCGTTCTGAGTACGTTACTGAAAATGACCTATGCCTGGTTTAAATAACGTAAGCTGAGAAGTTGAGTTGTGTGCGTGCTGGTCTGACTTTTCATTGACTCAATCTGCAAGCGCGTGCTAAGCGGTATTTTCTTAAGCGAGTCCGATACCGCAGTTTCTGGGAAAATGCTTCTAAAGTCAACGGCCGCACCTCTACTAAATTTCAGAGAGCGGTCGCTTCCTGCAATTTGCCGTTGTTAGGGGCGATCGCTTTTTGGAACAGAAGCAGCAAAGCTGCGATACCAGCCCGCAATCAATTGCTTTGTTCCTGCAATACTGACCCCAAAAAAGGTGATTGAGGGCAACTGCAATTATGCTGCATTTCTGAGTCGCTGTGCGATCGCACGTTCACAAACAGACGCATCTCCGCCACCGTGAAAAAGTACCTCAACCTCGCCACCGCCTTCATCGCTTCTCTCAAACACAAATCCCAATTACCCGAAATCGACAGCTACTGCCAACCCGCACTCGCCGCCCCCGAGGAGCAAGCTTTGATGGAATGGTTGTTCGCCAGTTTGATGAGTGCTAGTCGTACAGCAAATAAAATAGAATGACGCGAATAGGAGGATGAAATACTGAATACAAAAATTATCTAGCTCGCTTACCTCAAAAAATACTAAGTTATTCTAATGCTTGAACCAAATTTTCAGCCCCCGAACCCACTCAATAATTGTCTTGAAAAAACTGGGTCTTCAAAAGACCTCTCCCAAAAAGAAATAGTTGATCGATCGCTCTTAAAGTATAATTAAATTTTACCCCCTCTCAACATGAGCCAGCTTCGAGAATATCTTGAAAAGCATCCATCCGAGACTCAAAGAATGTTGGGCATAGACTACGACCAATTAATACAACTAATTACAAATGCCGAAAATCTGTATGCTCGTCAAAAAGAGCCAATAAATCAAAGGCTCAAAAAAGAATCTTTGTCGAACATCTAATTAGATTACTAAAAATCTGGAGAGTAGCATCGGAAAGATTTCGCTGAAAATCGAAAAATTTTGGTGGTATGTGGATTAGTAAGATGGCGAATAGGTGCGATCGTTATGTGTCAATAAAAGTCCCTACAAGCTGAAAAAAAACAGTAAAATTTAGATCATGAAACCGGGCAGTTTTTATCGCTCGACCGTTGAAACCCTTATTGAAGCGTTGGTTTTGGCAGCCAGGCCCTTGAGCAGGGCTGTTTCATTCTCAGACGAATCATCGTTTTGTAGGGGTAGTGCCCCCGTGCCTACCCTCCCCCTCCACGATTTTGTAGGTGTTTCAGACATCGGGCGGGCACTCTTGGCACCGCCCCTACAAGAGAATGAAACAGCCCTGGGCCCTTTAGGGGGCCGGGTTCCCAAAACCAAGCGGGGGAAGGGATTGGAATTATGGGAGAGGTCTACTGTATCGAAAAGCACAAAGATTTGGCGATGAAATCGCTGAAATCCTTACCCTGAGACACATAAGCTATATCAATCACCGGATAGCCAGGAGCGACCCGTAGTACCAGTCAACCAGTGTTATCTGGGAACTTTCGTGTTTCAGTTGTGGTAGGATGTATTGTAAGTAGGTAAAACTGTCCTTCTACAGTTTTAAAAGTGTGATAAGAAAATTAAATATTGGAGAAACAAACTAAATATTTATTTTTCTTAATAAAAAGTAACCCCGAACCCCAATCACTTTTTAATGTTGCCAATTTCAGACCAGTTAAAAAATCAAGATGCAAACTCTGGAATTTTGTTAGTAAACAGCCAGAGACAAATTTCAGGGCTGACTCCCAGTTTCTTAAAAATCTGGAACCTACCCGAATTTATTATCAGGTCGCTATCCGATCGCCTAGCGTTGCAGTTTGTTGCCGAACAATTCGACAATCCCCAAGTTTTTCTCAAGAACATAACAGAAATTTACAAGCAGACTCAGCTAGAATGTCACGAAAAAGTTCAACTGAGGGACGGCCGCACAATCGAACGCTATTCTAAACCGTTGTGGGCTGATGGGGAATACGCCGGGCGTCTGTGGATATGTAAACTTAATTAATGGATAGAAAAGTACCCACAAAAAGCGGAGTGCAAACATACATTTTAAGAGAGAGGGCGCTTTTCGTACTGAATTTTAGAAATTGCTTGAATGTCAAAAAGATTAATTACTAAAATAGTCACAAATATGCCAGCTTACATGAAAGACCCGGTTTTACTCCCTATTGTTGTGGATACTGGAGCGCCTCTAACAATTGCCGCTCAAATTACCGAGCAGATTAAGCTATTGATCGTGCGGGGCAGTCTCAAGCCGAACCAGCCACTACCACCGGGCGTTCATTTAGCAAAGCATTTAGGAGTCAACCACAATACTGTAGCCTTGGTGTACAACGAACTGATTAATTCAGGATATTTGATAGGTCTGCGGGGCAAAGGAACTTTTATCGCCGATTCCCAGTCTGTGAAACAAATAATAGCCCGGAAAAGTTTCTACGACTTGCTCGGTCAAGCTTTTCGCTCTGCATCTCAAAGTGGGCTGAGCGTGTCGGAGTTTTCAGCAGCAGCTTACGCTCAAGCAGTCCTTGTCGATCGCCATCAAATCAACGTAGCATTTGTGAATTTTTTCCCAGATAGTATCGATATTGGCAGCAGCATTCAATCTGCAACCGGGTTAGCTTTAGTATCAATTGATTGGAACACGTTAAAAAATAAGGAAGCAGAATCAGTTCAACAGTTGTTGGCGGCAGATTTGGTGGTAACAACTATTAAAAACTTGTGGGATGTAGCGAAGCTGGCAGATCCCAACAAAGAAGTAATCGGAATTGACGTGCAACCGGATATGCAATTGCTAAGCTGTATTTCACCGCTGCCCCGCAATGCCAAGCTGTTATTCGTATGTAAAGAACAAATTAGCAGCGAAGCGATGAAGGAGATAATCGAGTACAACGTGCATCACGTAGAGTCAGAAGCCGTTACCCTCGAAACCGTTCAAAATAATGATTTTGACCTGGATCAATTTGATTTGATAGTCTGTTCGAGTCAAGTAGAGAGTCGGTTGAGTAAATACGTCCCCCAAAACTTGAAAGTAATGACTTTTCGTATCGCCATAGATCCGATAAACTTGTTGGTACTTCAAGCTCGTTTGGCTGCTGTTGAAATGGAAAAGTTAATGTAATCCGAATCTTTCCAAACTTGTGAAACAACTCGAACTTTTTCCCAAATTCAACTCCAACTATCCTCCTCCGGCATCTCAATTGGCGATGAGCGCTGATGCCCTACATTCTTGGAAAAACCGAATTTTCGAGTGTCAGCAATTTGCTAGTACCGAGCAACCGCAGCAGGGAACTTTATTCGAGTTAACTCCCAATCCTTGCTACTCCAATACCCTCGACCCTTTTACCCTGCAACTTCACCGAAAAACGAGCCCGGCGTGCCTCTGGCTTTAGACATGAGGAGGAAGTCGGCAGCGGTTTCAACCGCCTTTAATATTTATTTACATAATGGATCTAAAGATTTGTTATAATTAGATTGTAAGTGTGCGATTCGTTTAGCCGAAACTGAGTAACAATACTTGGGGGATGACTAGGATGACTATAAAGTCATAATAACTGGATACACATCTGGGTGCGGGTCATTCTTAATCCCAGTCCGCAAGTGCAGCGGTTAAAGCATATCCCCTATCTTGTCAGGTAGCAACTAACAGGGTAAAGCGGGGATAAAAGACAGACTACTGGTAGCCGAAACTGGTAACTGTCAAGCAAGAGTTCATGTGCAGCGAAAGCAAAGATGTGTCTGAACCATCGTTATCTAAGATGGTCTAACGGCTCAATCAGAATAAACCCGTCGCAAAACACGGTAAAGACTGATTAAGACCAAGCCAAAAGGCAAGGATAGGGCATAGGCGATTGTTTACTCGACCTATAAGCACCGCCCATAAACCCGGTGGATAGCATCGCACTAAAAACTCAAACAATGTGTATTTGGAACGAAGTAAAGCACTCACAGCCCTTAAATAATTAAGTAGGTTGCTAGCCGTAAGCTGTGAGTGTGAGAGATGGTTGCAGAAGCCAAAGCTCTACCGTAATAGTAGAGATATGCTGACAGCGCCGGGTGGTGTAAAAGATGGAGACTGAGTAACCCTTTAAAAGCCTAATACCACAGAAAAATCTGATGGTGGGATGTAGGGGTAAAAGGAAAACTATCAAGTGGTATGAATCATTTCTGATGCGTTCGTACTATATCCATACCCAGGATTACATCACTCAGGAGCCGTGTGCGGTGAAAGTCGCAAGCACGGTTTTGTAGGAGAGGTGGTGGGGGACACCCTGCCATCGACTCTCTAATAAAAAACCCATCTACGTGTTGAAACTTGTCTTGTATCGGAGAAATCCCGGCGCAGTGAGCCACCACTACCATTCATGTAGTAAGCCTGTATAACTGACAAGTAATGGCAGAATGTGTGTTGCGTACCTATCTGGCAAATGTGATGGATACTGACAAGCAAACACAATTTAAAGTAAGCGCAATTGCAATACCTTTTGTACGGGTAGTTGTTTTGAGCGAATAGAGGTGATTTGATAACGCCTTTGAGAGTTTTCCGATTCATTCAAGAATCCCCGTGGCTTTAGCCCTGGGGAGTATCAAAACCTTTCATTTTGCGATCGACCCGATTCGGGCGATCGCACTTGCCTCTACTTCGTTATCGATAACGCGCTCCCGCTGCTGCTGTACGTCGGAGAAACGCAACGCACTCCAAAACAGCGGTGGATGAGCCACGATTGTCATAAATACATTGAAAATTACATCGGATTGCACCGCAGCTATTCCCTCAATGTCGCTGTAAGTATTGCATTTTGGTACGGAGCGCCCGGTAATCGCAAACAGCGGTTGCAATTGGAATCAGAGCTGATTTACAAGTGGAAATCTCCTTTTAACAAAGAGTGTTGGCAGTATTGGGGACAGCCGTTCGGGAAGTGAAATGGCTGGAATAACGTATCGAATTGATGCCGCTAACAAAACACCCCTTGTCGTACCGATTCAGGTGAAAACCTACGCCAACTAAGAAATGAAAAAGTACCTCAACCTCGCCACCGCCCTCATCGCCTCCCTCAAACCCAAATCCCAGCCACCCGAAATCGATACTTGCGGTCAACCCGCGTTAACTCAGGAACAGCAGCTAGCTCTCATGGAATGGTTGTTCGCTAGTTTGATGGGTGTTGGCTATTTCGGCAAAGCTCACCTCATCTGGGATGATGGCAAAGACAGGGAGCGGCAGATATTCACCGCATTGATGAGAAACGAGCCAATATTCCTCTATAGCCAAGGAACGCGACCCACCCCAACTGCTGAGGGATATTGCTGGCGGCTACTTGGCGAACATCCCAGTTTGAGTGTGTATCAGTTGCAGGTGGAAGTGGAAGGAAAGTGAGGGCAATGGAGAGCTATAAAAACCAGAAAGCCCACAAAATTGGGAAACATACACTGTCAAAATTTCGAGATTTTTGTACGCGTGTAACATTTAAGACCTCAAAACCCGCCCCGAAGCGCTACTCCCCTCAACTGCATTCGAGATGATGCAGGCGCGCGAAAGGCAATATATCAGTTGCACATAAAAATTGAAGCCTGTTGGTAGCGCAGAAGTGTTAAGAGCCTTTACCTAATCGATTCCAAGGTTCCTGCAAATGAGAGTTGCTGCAAAACTTGCATAAATCATTTGTATTGGCTACATATGATATCCGCAGCGAAATTTTAACTTGACAAACGTAAAATTTATTACTTATACTACTATACAGGTATTTTAATACCGTACAAGCGGATAAAACAAGTCAGACCGAGCAAACTACCGAACCTTTGGTTTTTGCGGCTCTATTGACACGCAGGAAAATGTATCGACTGAAGTTAAACTTCCGTCGGGACTAAATGCGATTAAAACCAAATGAAATGCAACTAGCAAAGATTTTGCCTCAGTGACAGGCTTGAATGAGCGCAACTATTGGTGTTAACAGCCGCTCTCGTTCAAAACTCTCTATCGGTACTGTACCAATAGAGAAACAACAGCATGATTTATGGCGCGAACCTAACAACACAGGAATTATTGTTTGATGAATACTCCAAGAGACACTCAAAGTCAAGGCTTTGAAAAAGCCCGCCGCAACCTGCAAGAACTTTCCCGTTCTTCCAACCTTCCAAAACTGGACAGCACGTCAGGAACGCGCTCCCTTGAAGCCTGGTTTATGGGGCCAAAGGGAGAAAATGCTGGCGTGCTGGAGACTTTAATTGTAGAAGCAATTCGCGACCAGGCTGACTGGAGAAAAAATTATCACCCAAAAGATCCCGAGCACATTACAGAGGAAATTAAGCAGTCTCCAGAATATTTACAGGCAATGGAGAATTTCAATGAGGGCTATCACTCATTGTTGGAGTTTCTCAAAAAGTCAGTTCCTTTCTTCAGCATGCGCTATCAAGGGCACATGAACTGGGATTTGACAATGCCGAGCGTGGTTGGTTACTTCGCGGCGATGCTCTACAACCCCAATAACGTAGCATTTGAAGCATCAACAGCAACGACCTACCTGGAAATTATCGTCGGTAACGATTTGTGCCTCATGCTGGGATACAAAATCCCGGAAAATGAGGAAGAGATTGCTCCCTGGGGACACATAACTTGTGGGGGTACAGTTGCCAATATAGAGGCTCTATGGTCAGCTAGAAATCTCAAGTTCTATCCCATTGCTTTGCAACAAGCTGTAATCAACGACTTGACACCAGAAGCAAAAAATATCGAGGTTTCTTTTTACGACGGCGGTATTTTGGTGGTGAAGCCTTTAATTGAACTAACTGTTTGGCAACTGCTCAACCTCAAAGCCGATGACATTCTAGGATTGCCCGCCCGTCTCAAATCGGAGTATGGTATCGATTCGACTGTCCTCTCAGATGCTGTGTCAAAATATTCGCTGCAAGATTTGGGAATACAAAAGTTTGCCAAAAATTTCCTGAGCGATGTGCCAGAACCTTTGTTTTTTGTACCGGGCAGCAAGCACTACTCTTTCCCCAAAGCAGCAGCACTGCTAGGCATGGGAGCGTCCCACATGAAAGACGTTGATGTGGATGCGAACGGTCGAATGAAGATAGATGATCTCCGCGATCATCTCGATAAATGCTTGGCAGAAAAAATACCCGTGTACACAGTAGTGGCGGTGATGGGAAGCACTGAAGAAGGCGCAGTCGATCCGCTGCGGGAAATTCTCGATTTGCGGGAAGAATATCGGACGCAAGGTTTAGAATTTACAGTTCATGCTGATGCAGCTTGGGGAGGCTATTTTGCATCTATATTGCGCGATGACTTTGAAATCGAACCCCTACCCTTTCGCTCCGCTCCCCCACCAATTTCACCGTTAAGTGCCTACGTAACCACCCAATTTGAAGCGCTCGGCGAGACTGATTCTATCACCGTCGATCCTCACAAAGCAGGTTACATCCCGTATCCGGCAGGAGCACTTTGCTACCGCAATTCAGCCATGCGCTCTCTAGTTACCTTTGCTGCGCCTTATATATTTCACGGCGATGCTGAACCAACAACAGGTATTTACGGTATAGAGGGTTCTAAACCCGGGGCTGCTTGTGCTTCAGTATATTTGAGCCATCGAGTAATTCGACCCACAAAAAGCGGCTACGGCAAACTCTTGGGTCAGGCTTTGTACAGTTGTGACAAGCTTTACGCGCGGCTAATGTGCATGAACAAGCCCGAAGATCGTTTTATCGTAGTTCCTCTATCCGCTCTCCCAGACGATGTTACCGAACAACAAGTTGGGGATTTGATTGATGGCAAAACTAATGAGGAGATCCAAAATAACCCAGACGCAATGGCCCTCCTGAAAGAAATTGGACCCGACCAAAATATCTTGGTCTATGCTTTCAACTTCAAGACTCCATCGGGCAAAGTCAACAACAATTTAGAGAAGGCAAACAAACTCAACCAAACAATTTACGAGAAGCTGAGCATCGAACCGGAGACTGATATCTCTGCTTACGATCTGATTGTGAGCACGACGGATTTCTACGAAAAGTCCTACGGGACAGAATTCATCAAAACCTACAAACAACGTTTGGGAGTAGATGGCTCATCAGACATGCCCATCACCGTTCTGCGTTCTGTAGTGATGGACCCCTGGGTCACAGAAACTGCAACTGGTTCATTTATTGACGTGCTAGAAAAAATATTGCGCGATACAGTTAACCAGGTTATCAACGAAAATCCCGGTGATTTCCAAGTCGAAAATATAATGCCGGTGATTTCCGAGTCGAAAATGTAATGCAGTCCAGCGCTTCACAGATGCGCGCGCATTAGGATTAAAAGCCTGGGCGGTTTGTTCTTTTTCTTGATTTCTCACCAATCCAGAGTACGGATTGTTGAATCAGGGCAGAGAGCCGTAGCTGGCAGCAGGTAAATCAAGTACGAAATGCCAAGATGGAGATGCAATTCGCATCGGCATTCGTACTTGAGTTACTAGCAAACTACATATTGGATGGGTTCTACAGGTATGGCTTGCAGGCAAAATTCATTAAAAAAAGCAACAGCAAGAGTTTGTATGATTTTACATTTGGTTGCACAATACGGTTGACTCACGCCTATTTACCAGTCAATTTGAGTGTAAAATTTGGGTAAGTATTACTAATATTTAGGTAGGGTATTTTCCTAGACCCTGGTGTTCAGCAGCTTTGATAGAACGATCGCGGTGTGACTGTCAACCACAACCTCCAAGATTACTTGAAACTTACAGCCAGAGTTTAGGCATTAGAAATGAAATTAGGTTCTCAATTATCTAGCATTTCAAAGCAGTCGGATCGCTCGTCAGATACAAGCACAAATTTTTGGCAACAATGGAACCAGCACCGAGATTATCTTTACCGTTGCTGTTTGAAGTGGATGGACGGAAACGCGACTAATGCCGAAGAGGTACTCAGTCGAGCGATGCTCAAAGCCTTTGAGAAGAGTCAAGATTCTACTGGTGTCATCACTAATTTTAAAGCTTGGTTGACCCGACTGACTTATAACCTCTGTATGGATATACATCGAGAAAATAAGAGGTTGGGCGATCGGGTTGAGAGTTTGGAAGTAATAATTGAAAAAGGGGAAGAGGGACTGGTTTCTCTCTCCCATAGTCCTGAAACTGTCGCTTTACACTGCGAATTAGCAATGATAATCCAACGCGCTATTGAGGATTTGCCGCCCAAACTGCGCGAACCTTTTATCCTACACTTCATTGCGGAAAAATCCTATCTGGAAATAGTACAAAAGCTAGGTGTATCCTACGAAAACCTTCGCAAACGTATTTCACAAGCGCGAAAAATTCTGCAAAAGCGTTTGACAAAGTATTTGTCAGGGTTGGACAATTCTCTGTTAAATTCCTCCGAGTCACCGGACAAAAAGGGAGAGCCCGGAATGGAAAGTTTTCACTCCGATGAAATAATCACGATTTACCAAAAAATAGCTCCATTCCCCCAACAAAAGGGGCGCTTTGATTGTTCTCTTAATTATCAAGTAAGCGCAATATGTCTGGAAACAATTTTTCCTGCTTGGTACCAGTCACCCACTGCTCTGGGGTGGAGTTGAATGTTCATCTAGTCTTAGAAAAAAAGCTAACGAGACAAGAGCAGAAGCTGAACGCATTAAGTCAGTATGTGGAGCAGTATCCCTCGGGCTGGAAGAAACGCTTGGAATTAGCTAATCTCCTGTCAGTAATTGGTAACTGGGAGCGGGCGGTTGAGGAGTATCGCCAAGTCATTGAGCGGCAACCTCAATTAATAGATGTGTTGTTAAAATTGGGGAAACTCTTGCAGCTAATGGGAAGGGAAGCTGAGGCGATCGCAGTTTATCAGAGTGCCTTACCATTATGCGACAATGAAGGGATAGGACAGTATATCAATGGAGCGATCGCAATTTGTCGAGGTGACAGTAAAAAAGCCATCACTGCGTTGGAAACTGCGGCTAACCTACAACCAGATAACGTAGCTAACTGGCTGGTTTTGGGACAATTGCAGATGGGGAGAGAGAATCCTGTTGGGGCTTTAGGAGCCTTTGAGATGATTTTGTCACTTAACCCTGATGATATTGTCGCCTTAATTCATAGCTATGATGCCCTAATGGCGGTGGGGAATCTTCAGGAAGCACAGCGACGGTTGCATAAATTAATCGTCTTAGCTGCTGATGATTTCCGGGTACTTCAACGACAGTTGAATGAGCGTTGCGCGATGAGATTGATATCTGGGAAGGAGGGGAAGGAGACGAAAAAGATAATTACCTCTGCTCTGCGACAGTATCCTCATGGGGCTGAGGCTCACAAATCTCTGGCATATTATCACATCTTTCGAGGAGATTGGAAGGAAGGTTTGGAGGTGTTAGCAGAGTTTACCGCACAACACCCGAATAATCCTCATGGTTGGTATTACTATGGGCGCTGCTTGTTTGAGACGGGGGAATATGACAAGGCGGCGGAAATGATGGGGAAAGCTTATCATCTGTATCCTGATGAGTGTGAAATTTATCGGGGTTTGTGTGAGATTTTGTCGGTGCAACCTCTCCCCCTGCCCCTCTCCTGCGTTAGCGAAGCGGCACGAAGTGCGGAGAGGGGAGTTAGAGGAGAAGGGAGGGAAGTTAGAGGTGATGAGAGGGGAGTTAGAGGTGATGAGAGGGGAGTTAGAGGTGATGAGAGGGGAGTTAGAGGTGATGAGGGGGGAGTTAGAGGAGGGGAGAGTAAGATGAATCTTGCTTCCATAGTGGAAGAGATGCTTGAGCGGTTTCCTCAACGCTGGAGTGTTTGGGCGACTGCGGGGCGAGTCTTGGTGGAATCCTTGAAAGAGGTTGAAAGGGGGTGTCAGGTTTCTGAAGAGGGGACAAAACTACAGCCTCAGTTAGCCGATGCTTGGTTTTGTCATGGCAGGGTGTTGGCTTTGGCTGGAAAACATCAGGAAGCAGTAGAGGCGTTGGAGAAAGGATGGCATATTTTACCAGGAGAAAGTTATCTGCAATCAGTACCTGCGGCAGTGTGGCTAGGGGAGAGTTACCGAGAGCTGAGGGATGATGGGGCTAGTAAGGGATGGTGGGAAGCAGCTTGTGAGGGAAGTCAGAAATTGAGGGCATTTAATCCGACTATGGCTGATTACTGGTTAGGGAGAGCCTTGGTGGGGTTGGGGGATAAGTTGGGAGCGATAGAGGCTTATGAGAGTGCTTTGCGTCAGGAGTTGTTGTATCCGACTCGTGGGGAAGTTGAAAAAAATATACGGCGGCTGAAAGATAGGAGGTATAAGGGTTCTGGGGGTTGAGGGTGGATTTTGGGGGAGAAAAAATGAGTGTAAGTCGAAAAATTCCGAAATTGGGGGTGGGAAACGTCTAAAGGATGTGGGAAGAAAAAACCACTACTGTAAATTGTGACATCCAATCAAAATTGATCTGTCACGGATGATAATTATAAGGAGTTAAGTCCCAATGAGTAATGACGCATTTCTAGACCTACAGAATGGTTTCTACAACGCCCTAATGCAGGGGCTAGGTTTCAGGATTGGAGATCCCTTTCAAGTCGTTCAACCATCGCCTCCTCTTGCTTCGGGACCTCAGGCGGATCGGTTGCTCTGGAACTACTTCAACAACATTCCGCCCTTGTCGCTGACTCAAAACTACATTCAAAGCGCCGGCAATCAGTTCTTTAGCAACTATACTGCTTTCCTTAGTGCTTTAGTGCCAGCAACGCCACCCCAATTTGATCAAGTAGTTGGGCCAACGATTTCTGCCGAATGGTTGGCTTACTCGAGAGTTGCTTTGGATAGAACTTTCCCTTTGAATCAGTTCCCGCAAGCTTTCCGCAATTGGGCGATGCGCTATGGTCACTCCGCAGTCGCAAGTTCTGGAGCTTCTGCTATGGCAGCTGACTTCCTCGACCCTATTATTGCTGCACAGACTACAGTAACTTCGTTGTATATGGATGAGAATTTGGTGCCTAAACCACCAGATTGGATTCCTGACTATAACACACTGGTACAAATGCTTCCCACTGCGCCCAGTCGTTCGTTCGACCTATCTAGCAGCAATATGTCTTCTGACGTGTCTAAGTCTTGGACGAACAGCAGCAATTCTGGATTCTTTGGTCTGTGGTCGGGCAGTAGTTCCACTTCATCGATCAGTCAGCAGTTTGCCTCAAATGGTGTCACAGTTAATGCTTCGTTTGCCCACGTATTACCCTTCTTAGCAACTGCTGGACAGTGGTACAGTTCTGCCGCAATGGGATTAGGATACAGCAACAGGACTGGCAATCCATGGAATTCTAGTTCATCGATCAACTGGCAGAACACATTTGGCGACAGGGGTAATCTACAACGCTTTGCGGTGCAACTTATTGTTGTAGACACAATGAATATTGAAGTCACGTCCCAGGCTAGTTTTAGCACAAGCGACCAGAATGCCATTTCCCAAAACTCGGGAGCGGGTATGTGGCCGTTCTACACCAGTAATAGCGGCAGCGGATCTAGTACAAGCACTAAATTCGATAACAACGGTAAAATGACGGTTCACATCAACAGCAATCCGGGAGTTCCTATCGTTATTGGAATCAACGTTTTACCTGTTAGCGATTTTGTCGGTCACTCAGTAAGCTCGGCACAGTTTATGTATGACGCATGCCTCAACAGAGTTTGTGTATGATGTATGCTGCCGTTAACGAATAAGTGTTCTAGTGTTCAAGTGATAGCTTCTGTAGGGTTCTGCTATCTTTAGACTGTTGATTTGTCTTTCAAATACAGTATTGACGAGTTGTTAATAGATATCGGGATGTAATACCTTTTGAAGGTATTATTATGTTTCGACAGAGTGGTCAAACTACTCTGTAGAAACATAAAACTTGCCATTTTTAGAAATTAAGCTTCATACAGAAGATAATACTTTCAATGATTTTGAACTACATTTTTCGTGCTTCACGATGTAGTATAGTATTTGTACAAGGTTTATGTCTTGTGTAATGTCCAAACTGAAGAACCGCATTTTTTTACTTTTTGTAATCTGATAGGGATAATTTATGTTGCAGAACGAGATGTCCGACCCAATGACTATCTTACAAAATCACTGGTACAACTTTCTGATAAAGGTGTTAGGAGTTGCTAGTGATATGTTCCAGATCAGTCAGCCGTCACCACCGATAGCCCCATCAAATGATATTGGGTTGTGGTCTTATCAGAATGTTATTCCGCCTGCGTCACTTACCTTCAACCGTTGTGTTTACAGTGATACCCTCTTCTTTAATGAATATGTAGCTCTTGTTAGCCAGATCGAATTTCCAGAGAGCGCGTTCGAGCAGATCATAGGTGAGCAAAACTATAAAGCTTGGTTAAGCTTCCTGGACGAGCAAAATCCGCCCCCTCCACCGAACGATATCCCCACGGTGTTCCGGAATTGGGCAATGAGACACGCTCCGTCGGTTGCAAATCAAGGAGCAGCAGCTCTATCACAGATGGTACTTATCCAGGCAGCTCAACAAGCACTGTTGCCCTATCAAGGCATAAACGCAAGACCACCGGACTTCGATGGTAACTATGCTTCTCTGTTGAATATTCTTGCCAATTCGCCAAGCGTATCTTTCTTATTCGACAGTTCCCAGGTCTCAGGTACAGATAATGTTCAGAATACTTGGACGGGTGGTGTCAATTTCGGCTTTAATGGTCTGTGGTTCGGCAGCAGTAGCGACTCTCGGCTGACCCGCAGGTTTGCTGCAAGCCAAGTCACTGTCAACACCAGTTTCAATGCACAAGCGGTTTGGACTTCAACACCCGGATCTTGGTACAATTCGTCGTTGCTGAACATGGCATACAGTAATAAACAGACACCGCCGTGGCCACCAAACCCGAATCCAACTTGGGAGGAATTCTTTGGTTCAGATGGTAGCTTGAATCACTTTATCGCTGCGCTGGTGGTGGTGGACGAGGTTAATGCTACTGTCACGTCCAATGCAATCTACTGCGAAACGGATCAACAAACCATTCTCAGCAATACGTCAAAAGGGTTGTGGCCATTCTACGTTCCCAGCAGCGATAGGGTGACTAATACTGTGACTTTCAATGCTGACAATACCATGACGATCGACACGGTTACCCAGCCCAGAAACCCACTTGTCATAGGTCAAAATGTCCTTAGTTTAGCCCGTTGGTTAGGGCATTCAGCGTGATGACTTCCATCTTTTTTTTGTAGGGAGGAGGGGATCGCTTTGGGGAATTTAGAAAGGTGATCGCGCCAAAGCATGAAAAGTAGAGGCAGAGCCTAAGCGAGGACATTCCCAGTCTCCCGCTGGGGGCGAGGGATTTGCGGGAGGGTTAGCTGGTGTTTTAAACCCATCAGATACCGCAGCGCGTCAGTGTTCGCCTGCAAACGGCACATTCTTGTTCGGCAACACAGGGCAGGCGGCAGGAATAACCTATAGGATGACATTACAAACCATGTTGTAAAAGAACAAGAGTGTTGTTGGATAATTACGGATCATGGGATTCTTAAGAATACCACAACTTCAACTTGTGGAAGTGCGATCGCCCGATCTTGTAGGGTGCGTTACACTTCGTTAACGCACCATCGGTATCATTATCATTAAATTGGGTGGGTTAGGCTGTTGCTAACTCACCCTAAGTTTTATGGCGATCGCGGATCGTGTAATGCGTAGGCGTAGCCCGTCGTAGACATCGCTTTTTGTTTGATTTATTTACGGGAGTGCGATCGCTTTGGGGATTTGAAAGTGCGATCGCCTTTTTTGTAGGGAGAAGGGCGATCGCCTTTTTTGTAGGGAGAAGTGCGATCGCCTTTTATTTACAGAATGCCGATCCTATTTTTTAGTGCGATTGCCAACGGCCGCAGCGAAGCCGATCGCACTTACGAATAATAGAAAAACCCAGTTGCCATCCTACAGCTTAACTGAGGAATGTCTACGACGGGCTACGCCTACGCTTTCTGCCACTGTTATGCCATTTTTCCAAAGCTCATACTCACTCAAATCAATATCTTCATTCCACACAATCCCGTAGCCGCCTTGCTCAACCTTAAAATTCTTGAAAAAAGCAGGTTGACGAAGTGGAGCAAACATGAGATTTTTTAAAAGATGGACAATATTATATTGCTTGACTTCGTGATTGGTAAATTCAATCACCAAGGTGCGAACGCAGGGTAAATGCATCTACTTACCAGAGAATATTTGAAACCTCTAGTTCTCCTTAAAGTGGAATTTAGATATGACAGCATTCTCAATAAGAATTTATTGGTGAGAAGTTTTTGTCCTTAATGTCAGTTATTAGGAACGGTATATTAAGGCTTTTAGCGATTAATTGTTCTTCCTAAACTAGATGGATTTATCCTGGTGTCCAGATAACTAAACGTGAAAAACAAAACAATGCTCAGTCCAGGTTCTCAGCCCCCGAACCTACTCAATAATTGCCCTGAAAAAACTGTAATTTCTCAGGATAAACTAACAGTCAAACTATTTAATTTATTTTTTGAAATAGAGTTTTTTATCAAAGTAGCTGTTGCTTGTACCCTAGTCCAGCAGTTAATTTATTGGCTCTCAAATAAATTCCATCTCGGCTTTACCGCCGAGGTTTTGCTGTACTGGCTGGTAGGGTCACTTTCATTCTACAGCCTCGGTATTGTTATTGAAAAAGTTATTGAGAACAACGAGACTTGGCGGCAAAGATTCAATGTCCGAGTCAAGAAAGTGAAAGAACAACCGTTCCCTGAATTTACTGCTCAAGGAATTCTGGTCGGAGAAATTAAAAGTTTAGTAGCAGCAGCGATTATTCTGTACCTAGCTCCCGAAGTTCATCGGGGAAATAGCTGGCTCTTAAATTTTGGATGATTCTTCGCGAGAATAATGGTGGCGGATTTCTGCTTTTATGTTACCCATAGGCTCTTTCACAAAAAGTTCTTGCAGGAAATACATCTCAAACATCACGAATTCTTGGATTCATCCAGTTTTGTAGCCGGTCATAAAAGCCTACTTGAATACGCTATCGTCACCGTTGCAGACGTTTTGCCTGTTTTTGTATTCGGATACGATATTACTCAATTGTGCGCCTGGACTGCGATCGGCAATGCTTACAATTTAGAAGGTCACAGCTCTCTGTCAATATTTTTCATTGACTCAGATTTTCACGATCTCCACCACTCTCGCTTTAAGGGAAACTACGGCATTCAAGGATTTTGGGATCGGATATTCAATACGCTGAACCATCCTACTAAGAAGCCTGGAATTATGTTCCCTGCGGCTGCTCTGGAAAAGAACTTTCTCAAGCCGTCCTGTAAGAACATTGATGGCGGGAATTGAACCTCGACCCTTGCTGGTACGGCGATCGCCAAGCCAAAGCCGATGCAGAAGCTTTGGATCGGCGATCGCTCTCGAAGATGAGGTATCAAAGGTTGAAAACCTTGATCTACCTAGAATCTGGCATACCTCATCTATCCCAGAAAAGCTATACCTGACTCGGAAGCGTTGACACTTAAGGGTGAGGCAAGAATTCAAACGGCTCGGTCGGTACAAATTGATCGGTGAGGTCGCCGCCCAGCTCCCACTTTTCGATTATTACCGGCTTTTTGGGTTTTTCCGACCATTCGAGAGTATTCACTTCTTCGAGCATATCGATCTTCCGCACTCCCGAGCCTTCGCCAAGCTTTAATTCCTTGAGATCGATCCAACAGACACTCGCACTGCGGCTGTTTGCGTAGTAATAAACCAGATTCTTGTGGTCGGAAACGGTGCTCCAAAGTGTGGAGGCAAGATTGGGCTTTTCGGGGTCTGCGATCCCGATCGGCACGGCGGCATTGCGAATTATGCTAAAGGTGGTTGCAATAGCTGTGCGTACATCGTTGACATTATCGCGCGGGACTGCCGATAGGTAAAACGAGCAACGGGCAAATCGATCGGAGGCGTTGTTAGTGCCCGGCAGCACGATCATGCCATCCTTTTTTTCCCAGTATTCGTTGATTGCGAGTTGTTTGTCGTAGGTCGGAGAATTGGTCATCACGATATAATCTTTACCGTGGTGGATTTGTAGCTTGCCGCCTACGTACTCGAAAATTGCGGAATCGCCAGTTGCGTCGGAAATTGACAGGTGAACTGTACTTTTCTTATTGCTGCCGTCCGGTATGACGGGCGCGTCCACCTCGAACTTTTCAGGTTTCATAGCTTCAACCGCCTCTTTGACCGTGGCGAAACTATCGAGGAAGTACTGCGCCCATGCCGCAGTTGACATTTTTGGCAATTTTTCTTCCCCGTCCCCTCGTTCGTAGTCCGATTCTACCAGGAACAGCAAATTGGCAACCAAACCCTGAGTGTTGATACCGTCGGTAGTGCAAGCGTCTAAGGCGGAGGTAATTACGCTGCCGTACTTAGATGTCCACGTAAAGGAACTATCACCATTATTATTGTATGTTCCCCCCTGGCGCTCCATATTTGCTGGAAATGCCCAAATTTCGCTTTCAAGCGGGGCTGCCCAGTCCATGTTGCGACCGGTCACAACGTTGGGACTAGGCGCGTTCGGGTCATATATTAATGGATTTATTTGTCCATCTTGTCCATCAACGTATAGAATTCTCGTACACATGATTCAGATAGCTCCATAGAAGGTATTGGCTGTTACAGAGTTTTGTTGGTTCTCCCACTGCTGTAACCGCTTAAATAAGTATACACCAAATATTACTTTTATAGCAATAGAGGCGAGGAAATAATTAACTTGAATCAGACCAGAGTTACCTGCTACAGACAAGCGAAATTGCGGCTCGTACTATACCCGAAACCTAATAAAAAATGCGGTTATTCAAGCTCTGAGAAGTCGGTGTGTTAAAGCTTACTACAAATCAACCGTTTTGGGGGGCTTGTACCGATCGCTTTCTCGATCCAAATACTTTGACAGCAAGTCTTGAAACAAGAAAAGCACATCATCTACCTCGCGATTGAGAACGCACATTTTTAAATATAGTTCTAGTACGTGCTGCCGTCTGCGGTTGCGTATTTTCTAGATTAATTTGTATTGTTTGGAGAGTTGGGAACCAAACAATACCGAAGGCTCGGGGTGATTCATTTAGTGGCTTGACACAGAATTAAACCAAACCACTTTTGGGGATCTGTAAAGCTTTTTATGGTTTTCAGTCCTTTGGAGTCTAGTTCTTTTTCCACAGTGTCTAAATCAAATTTACGAGAAATTTCCGTAAGGATACTTTCGCCAGTTTTCCAGGTAACATTCAATCCAAGCTTTTCTAAATTCACTACATGACTTGTTTGGCAATGCAAGTACATTTCAATTTGGTTCTCTTGTTGATTGTAAATAGCTTGATGGGTGAATAAATTAGTATCAAAATCACCCTGAAAACGCCAGTTTAAATGGTCGAGCATATTTAAATTAAAAGCGGCAGTTATACCTTGAGAATCGTTATAAGCTGCTTCTAAAATTTGCTGGGATTTTTGCAAGTCAATGCCGAGTAAAAAGTAATCTCCCGGAGCGAGTACATCTTTAATTTGGTTCAATAAAACATCGCATTCCTGCGGCGTGAAATTACCCAGAGAACTGCCCAAGAAGAAAATCATCCGCGCAGGCAAAGATGCAGGCGTTAATTGAGCGAGGGCTTGTTCGTAAGTTCCTATCAACCCTTGAACGTGCAAAGCCGGATATTCTACTTGCAATTGAAGGGCGCTCTCTTTGAGAATGCTGGCGCTTACATCAACAGGCACATACTTACAGGAGTAATTTCGAGATTGATAAGCATTTAGCAAAAGGCGAGTTTTTGTGGAACTGCCACTGCCTAATTCTACGAGTTCGCAATCACCTGTTATCCGTGCGATTTCACCAGCATATTGGCGCAAAATCGAGGCTTCTGTGCGAGTTGGATAATATTCGGGCAATTCGCAAATTTGTTCAAAAAGTTGAGAACCGCGACTGTCGTAAAAATATTTAGCGGGTAAAGTTTTTGGGTTTTTGGTCAATCCTTGAATGACATCTTCGCCATCATTTTTTAGAGTAGAATGGCAATCCAGAATAGTTATTAGAGTTGTTAAAGAGGCGGTTGACATTTGGCTTTCCGAGAGTGCGAGTGCGGTAAATTTAGCAGGAATCCCCGTTGTTATTAAACGGAGCGGGATATTTTTCCCTCAAATGCTTGGATGACCGATATATTTGAGGTTGAATTATCGAGAGAAAAGCAGGCAATTTAGCATTAATGAGTGGAGTCAAGTACAGATGTCTGCTAGGACTGTAACTGTACTTCACCCGATTTTCAACCGCTATCGCACGATGCGAGCAAGCAGTTACTCTAAATTGACTTCGAGCCAACATGAATGCTCAATTGTTGGTTGCTTGCAGGCTCTTTTTGTATTTTTCAGGTTCCGTTCTTAGTTCCACGTGTAGGAAATCTATTCCTTCTTTTTCGAGTAATTCTAGTATAGCTAGATTTAAGTTTTTCTCAGCATCAAAGTAGAAATTATCGTCATTGACAACTGCCATAATTTCAATAACCCGGGCATTTTTGTCAATTTGTTTGAACCGCACCGTACACGACGGAGACAAGCCTTGAATGTACTTCGGCAATTCTTCAAGCTTTTCACAAATCCGCGCCGTTTGCCCCGCCGAAATGCCGTCTATTTTGAGAGTTAAGACTAAGCCCCATTTTAATTCTTTACCCGGATTTTGCGACCAGTTTTCGACAATTCCAGAAATCATTTTGGAATTGGGCATTTTGATGATAGAACCCCACTTAGTTATATGTAGAGTTGTAGTTCTGAATCCAATATTGAGTATCTGCACGAAACCATCGACCCCGGATATCCCCACCCAGTCACCTTCTCGGTAGAGATTGTCGGAGTAAATAATCAGCGTACAAAACCAGTCATAAACAATATCCTTCAGCAGCAAACCAAAAGTGATACCGGCACCGCCCAATAGCCCCACCAATGCAGCAGCAGATTGTCCTAAAAATGCCTCGCTGATCTTGATGATAAAGACAATAATTGCTGCTGATTGAAAAATCTTGGGCATTAAAGGTCTGAGCAATTCATCGAGCTCTGTTTCGGTGTGCAGCACTAAGTTGGCTATAATCTGACCGAAAATAGAAGAGCATCGGTAAATAACATAGGCAACTATGAAAATAACTGTATAGTTGAGCAGGCTACCGATTGTTTGATTTAGTTGAGAACCTAAGTTATCTGCCAGAATTTCTTTACTCAGCCAAAATCCACCTATCAGAATCAGCCAACTTAAAGCAGGCTTGATAATTGTAATCAACTCATCATCAAGTGTTGTTTTAGTTTTGCTAGTAAAACTCTCAATAGTTTTAACAATGACTGCTACGAAAAATCGCCTTAACGTCTGTGTCAAGGTTAGAACAACGAGCACAATAGCGATTCTAGCAATCGGTATGCCAGAGTAATTGATATTCTTTAACGTATCCCAAACTGCTTCCATAGGTTAACCAACTGGTAATTGAGTTTTTCTAATTGATCGATCGAATATTGCCCAAATCAGAGAAAGGAGGGAAAACACGATCCTCTCCCTAGTTTGGCGGGACTCCTTACTTCGGCGCTCGCGCTCTAGATATCGGTGGGTTTGGTGGCGGGTGCGCCTCGGCTTAACAAGGTCTTCTGGGGAGGCCATTTGAAGGCAGTCGGCATAGTTCCCAGGCGATTCATAGCCTCTTGCAATTGCCGCTCCAATTCCCACTGCTGCTTGTTAATCTCGGGATCGCCATTACCAGCTAGGTTCTTGTCCTCGTAAGGATCTACTTCTAGGTTATAGAGTTCCCAATCCCCTTCGGCACCCTCAGCCTTCGCCTCGTCTTGTTCGTTGAAGTAGACCGAATATTTCCACTTGGAAGTCCGAATCGTTCGGACGATACTGGGGTGCAAAATCCTCTGCTTCGGTTTATCTTCTGGAGGAGGTATAACCGCTGGATTATCGTCGTATGTAAAGTGGATGGATTCCTGGACAGTGGAAGTCGGATTGTTGAGAATTGGCGACAAATCTTGCCCGTAAAAAATCGTCGGGTTGGCTGTTGCTGGAATCGCTTCCTCCGGTTTGTGCCACTCGACACCAAGCAACGAGGCGATGGTCGGAGTCAAATCGACGCTGCTGGCAAGGGATTGGGTAGTCTGCGCTGTAGGCCAGGCTACAGGATTGGAGAACACGAAGGGTATGCGAATGCTTTCTTCGTAAGCGTTAAAGAATTTCTCAACTAAACCGTGGCTCATAGCCATTTCACCGTGGTCAGCGAAGCGGATAATCAGGGTATTGTCGATCAGATTCTGCTTCGCCAGACAGTCCAGGAGTTGCTCGATTTGTCGATCGACCAAAATCTGGAGATAGGCGTAGAAGTTGACATAATCCTGCGGTCTGTGCTTGGGAGGCATCTTAGAGCCAGGTCGAGCGAAAGTCCACCAGCTCGCTGAGGCGTGGGCGCGAGGCTCTGAGTGTAAGTTATCCAAGAGGTGTTCGTTCAGATGCTGCCTGTAGTTACGTGGCAGCTCCACGATCGCCTCAGTGAGGGTACTGCTTGCATATCCAGAGCCACCCAGCCCTCTGAACGCTACGAACCCGTCGTGAGGATTGACAAAGGACGCAACCAGGCAAAACGGATCTTCAGCCTTCTCGTCCTGCCGTTCCACGAACTTCAGCATATCGGCGAGGTAACGGCTGTCGTTATCTGCCTCGCCACCACCTAGGGTGTTGTAATCGCTGATTGTGATGCCTGCGTCCGGGTCATCCCATTCCGTGAATCCAGCCTCGATGGGGCTAGTATCAATTTCTCCAAGGTGCCATTTGCCGAGCCAAGCACGTGTTTTGTAGCCAGCCTTCCCTAGGACATGGGCGAGGTTGGGCAACTGTGTGTTCAGAGGCTCCTTCGGCTGTAGCTGACCAGTATCCGTTGTTTTGTGCTTTGCCGGATACTGGCTGGTCAAGAAAGTTGCGCGACTGGGGGCGCAGGCGGAAGCGGCGGTGAATGCCCGATCGAAACTCAAACCGTTGCTCATCAACTGCTTCAGTGCGGGGAGCCTGTAGATGAAGTCCCGCGGATAGTGCTGCAAGGCGCGCTGTTGGTCGGTAATGATAATAACGATGTTGGGCTTTTTGTACTTGGCGAAAAGATCCTCAATTGCCATTTTTGGGTATGAAGTAAATAGGTTTGGGGGAGCCGTGCAGGAGCGGCAAGAACTGAAGCCAGTTATAAGTTGTAGAGGGAAAATATCAGAAATATTTGGCCGTCTCAAGCTTTGAGTCCACCCGCTTGTCGAGTGGGTGGCCCTACACAAGGAAGAAAATCGCCATCGGTTTTTTCCGATTCGCTTTAATTACCCAGGATTTGGATTAAATCAGCCGTTTTCTGGAAAAATAGTTAGATTTGACTGGTTGTTCGCCTCAAAAGATAGATTACTTGAATTTGCGCCTAAAAAAACTTTTTAGCTAAAAAGTTTTGTTAACTTTTGTTTCCGGCTTGCAGTCATCTTTTTTCTTATTTATTTGGTGTATTAATTTATACGGCTTCAAGCACAGAACTAGGATGAGAACTAGCTTCCAGCCTTTGCTGGCGCTATTGCTCTCTGGCGCAAGCCGTCTTGCAAGCAAGCATCAATCCACAACGCTCGCGATCGACTTTCTTTCACCTGCGAGCTTCCTGATGGTGGTCTGTGAGGAGAATTCTGATGTTGCTCAGCAGGTATGCTATATTAGCTGAGTTCGTTAAACAGTGGATTTTTGGGCTTTCAACTTTAATCCCGAGCCGACAACTTGCCAGTTCTTGATTGGTAGCAGTCGCAAGCAGCTAAAAATCTGTAGCAATCCTTGCAGGAGTCGTAAATTTTTTCCGGCACCCCAACCCTCTCCTTAGCAAAAGGAGGGAGTAAGAAATTCACAAATGATTTAGGATTGCTATATCAACTGATGCAACTAATACAAAATTAAGAGTCAAACTGTTACCAACCAATACTGAAGACTCTAATCTCGATTCACCCAATCTAGTAACTTCTCGATTCACCCAATCTAGTAATATTTTTTTTTGGAGCAAAATATGTCTTTTTCCAGGCAAGAAATCATTCAAACGCTGTACCGTTTCGTCACTTTTTTAGCAACGGTTCCTTTGGCTCGCAGGTTGATTGTATCTGGTAAATACGAATATGACTATACAGTTTTAGCTCCTCTAGCTATGACTGAGGTGCCACTTAGTCCGATCGCCAACCTGCCTAGACTGCCTAAAGCCGATGAACTTCCCAGCCTGAAATGGGTGAGTTTAGTGTTGAGTACGCTGAGTATTTTGAGCGAGGCTGAAAAGTCGGCTAATCTTCTCAAAAGCTCGCTGTCAAACGAGCGTGAAATTGATTCGTTAGAGTCTATCGAGCGTGAAATAAGGGCAGCCCAGGGACAAGCAGAATTAACTAATGCTGTTTTAAAACTAGAATCAGTCTTGGAGCGAAAAGTATCCCCCAAGGTTAAAAGTAGCATTCCCTTGACAGGGGATTTTAGTGAAGTTGAAAATGTATTCGATCGAATAGATCGAGAAATACAAGCTGAACTCAGCGGAAACTTAGAAGTGAAATCTGCACGAAATCTCAAAAGCGAGCAACTCGATGAAGTTGACCGAGTTGATGAAATTGAGGAAGTCGCTCAATTCGAGGAAGTTGAGGAAGTTGAGGAAGTTGACAAAGAATTATACAAGCACCTTCAAGGAATTGCTAGATGTTTGGGAGAAGAATTGATTAACCAGGAAGCTGATTCTACGGAAATACTTGTACGCGGTACTGTCAATCCGACTCTCGAAGATTACGAAAACTTACTCAACCCGTTAACAATCAGACCCGCAACTGTAGGAAATTTCCAACAAGATGCAGTTTTTGCTTATATGCAAGTAGCAGGGCCAAACCCTGTAATGCTCAATCAAATCCAAGAACTAGACGAGCGCCTGTTAATTACCAGCGAACAGTACGGAGAGATTCTGCATGAAGATAATCTAGAAGCAGCACTGCAATCCGGGCGACTTTATCTAGCAGATTATTCCAAGCTCGATAGTTTAGTCAATAGCGATATTGGTGGGTTGCCAAAGTATATGTATGCTCCAATCGCATTATTTGCAGTACCGCCCGAACAGTGTCAAGATCGAAATTTACGGCCAATAGCAATTCGCTGCCAACAAGTTCCGGGGGATAACAATCCTGTATTTACGCCCCTAGATGGCGACAACTGGATGACAGCTAAAACCGTCGTGCAAATGGCAGATAGCAATTACCACGAGCTGATATCTCACCTAGCTCAGACTCACTTATTTATTGAGCCTTTTGTTCTGGCAACTAATCGCTGCTTTACCGATAAAAGTCATCCTGTAATGGTTTTGTTGAAACCTCACTTGCAAGGTACTATCTTGATTAATTACGGCGCACATAAGAATTTATTAGCACCAGAAGGGCCTATAGACTTCTTATTGAGTGCCACTATAGGCAGTAACGGCCAACTCGCTATTAAAGAAGCGATGAGCCACTTAGCTAACTTTAATGAAGTTGCCTTCCCCCGAACTTTAGAAAAACGGGGTGTCAATAATTCCCAGCAATTACCGATTTATCCTTATCGAGATGACGGACAACTAATTTGGGATGCGATCCATCAGTGGGTGGGCGAATACCTGCGCCTGCACTATTCTAGCGATAAGTCCGTAGTGGCAGATCGACAACTGCAAAATTGGGCTGGTGAATTGTTTGCCAAAGGACACTGCTATATTGGCGAAAATGCTGACGGTCGGATTGCAAGCTTAGATTATTTAGTAGAGGCCATCTCTACGGTTATCTTTGCAGCTAGCGCCCAACACGCTGCTGTTAACTTTCCGCAAAGTGGCTTGATGACCTACGCACCAGCATTTCCTTTGGGTTGCTATTCTCCAGCACCTACCAACTCCGCACAGCAGCAAAATTTCATGGGTTCGCTACCGCCACTAGAGCGAGCATTACTCCAAATAGAAGTGCTTTATTTGTTGGGTTCAGTTTACTATACGAACCTCCTCGATTACCCCGGTTCATCTTTTGTCGAGCCGCAGTTGAAAAGAGCTTTCGAGAAATTCAAGGTAAACCTGAATGACATCGAAGCAAAAATTCTCGAAGCAGATGCCCAAAGGCTGGTGTCTTATCGATTTTTGCAGCCTTCAAAAATCCCTCTCAGCATCAATATTTGAGTAATACAGGACTTACGCACGGGAGGCACAAAACCAGGGTTCTGCGTCAATATTCATCTAAAAAGCGACGATTTTTGTCAGAACCCGGAGTTTTTGCGTAAGTCCTATAGCGATCCTAAATCATTTGCATAATTCTTGTAGGGGCAATCCCCCCGTGGTTGCCCAAATCGCCCGGAGGGCGGGCACGGGGGCACCGCCCCTACATATCTGCATGAATGATTTAGGATTGCTATATAATATAAAGCTTGAGGGCTGACATTATTGGACATGACGCAACTGATAAATAGGGTAGCAAGCGGTTGCCAAATTTATCAGTTGCACTACCAAACAAAGGGATACCGCTATTTTTAAACTTATTGCTTCAGTCATCCAAACTGCCAAATTGCCAACTCTCCACCCACATTTAACTGTGCATTATCACCGAAAGTGAACTTTCTTTGCTGATGAACTTGATCCTTCATCGTGCAAACAACCTTGCGAATTCGATAACTTGGAGCAACTTTCTGAGATACTTGTAAAGTAAAACCATGAGAACGATAGGTAGTAATATCTCCTGAGCAAGATGAGTGATAGCCAAAGACTCGAAGTAGTAATGCTAGTTCCTCGTGTTCCGCTAAAGTCAATTCAAGATGAACTTCTGAAATGTCTTCAAATAAAGAAGTTTCGGAGGTAGCAAGGTTTTTTAGATAAGCAGCACGGTCAAAGCAACCAGCACTGGTAAGCTTGATGTTTTTATAGTCTAAATAATCCTGATGAAATTCCATCAACCACGCACTGAAGGCTTCTCTCTCTGATTTGAGCGCCCAATAATGAAACCAGGGTACTTTTCCATCTTCGGTTTGACGAATTTGCAAATCAGAAAACGTTTCTTGGGCGACTAAGGATTTTAGTTTTTCATCTACAATATCAATCTGTCCTGCTTGTTTACTATTGAAACCAATACCCGAAAAACCTTCCCTAAACCCTTCAGCACCCCCTGGTGCAAAAAGCTCAAGATAGCTATGTTTCCCTCTGAGATAAGTACCCGCCCAACTCTCTGTATCAGTTTCTACGGTATCTCTGGATATTGTGCAGAATTCTTGGCTAATGAACTCTGATTTGGCTATTGACTCTAGTGTTTCTGTGTCGAGAGTAATATATAAATGGTTAAATTCTATTCCCATGTTTTTACTTCTTGAGCCTTAGCAATACAAATTGTGGAACAGACAAGATGCCTGTTCATAAAAACTCTTTAACTTAAGTCGCGCAAAGGTATTAGGATTATTCCTAAAATTACGAGTACCTTGAACTGAGATCTTGCACCATTCTCGCTTAACAGGCTTTCCGGCCTGTTCCACAAAGAGTGAGTTTTCTTGTGGGGTGGGCGTCCCGCCCGCCCATGAAAGGCTAATTGAAAATGGTGCAAGATCTCAGTTCAAGGAAATTCTGGAATGGCCTAGAAGCTCATGTCATACCGACTCTTGTGACGTGAGTCCGTCACCAGTGCGTTCAACTCACTTTACCAGGGATTGACCAGCTCCTCACCTCACCCAAAGTGACTGGCATCGGCTGCACCACATCAAGGGTAAAGCGGAAAACCTTGCGCGATCGACTACTGCTTTCCGGGTCGAAGAACTCTAGCTTGACATCCCAACAGTCACTGTTGAGGCGACAGAAAGGGCTTTTTTCCACTGTAATGGTGTCCAGTTGACGACGCTGGGCGATCGCCCGAGCAAAGGTCACAGCGGCTTGGAATATGTTAGTGGCAGCGAAGTTGAGCGCTCGATCGCGCGAAGTCTGCCCCAAATTCCGGAGATCGTTGTAGACTCGGTTGAGGAAGGAGGTCAGAGCTTGTCGGACGATCGGTTCTTGGGCTTCGTCTACTTGACGAGAGATTCGCACCATTGCCGCGTTCACCAGAGCATTCACTTTCCAGCCGTACATCCCCCGCACGTCATGTACCTTCACCACAGGCACAACTTCACCGGAGAAGAGTTCCACCGTGCGGTTGGTGCGTCGGGCGGGTACGCTGATCCGCTCTACAAACTCATCGCTGGTTTCTGGCTCTAGTTGCCCCGCCAACATGAGCAGAAATATCTCGTAGATATCTGTTGAAAACGGCCCTGTTGGATCTAGGGCATAGATCGTGTCTCCATCCAAGTTCAATATCCAGATTAACGAACGGCTTTCATCGGGGTTGCGATCGAGGTATTCGATCATCTGGCGGGCATCGTAGGGGTCTGCGGGCACCATGATACCGTTGATTTCGGAGGGGGCCATCAGTTGCTTGAAAGTGTCGCGGCGGCTTTCATCCCCGAAGTCGTAGCCAAGAGTCCCTAGGGCGTAAACGTTGCCAGAATAGGCGGTGCTGGCTTCCACTGTGGCGGAGTCAGCAACAGTAACGGATGCTTCTGTGGGTGTAGCAAGAGTGGCGGGTTGCACGGCTGGGCTGGTATCAGTAGCCGTTATAGCGGCGGTGATGCCAGCCGGGGCAACCGTAGCACTAGGCATGGCATATCCAGCACGTTCGGTGCGGGTCACTTTGTCGCCCGCGAAGGAAATGGTGAGGGAGGGTTGCCCAAACAGCACTCTCATTGCGCCGGGGATATTGACAAAGCCGCGCAGACATTGTTCCGGTTCTTCTACAACCTTTGGGTCGCAGGGAATCGCGGTGTTGAGTAGGGCGGCTCGGATGGCTTCGGCATCGATGGGTTTTCCTTCTCGCAGTTGCAAACTCATCAGCAGCGCAGAAATGCCCGTGATGACAGGAGCAGCCATGCTGCTTCCTGTCTGACGCACAGGTTTTTCGGTGCAGGGTTGCGCCCCTAGAATATCTTCACCCGGAGCAAGGATGCCTTCTTCTGTGTTGTTGCCGCCCCAGTTGCTAAATTTACACGGTGTACCATCGACTTTTGCGGCTCCCACTGCCAAAGTTCCCGGCAGCATGGCGGGCAGACACGAGTATTGGTGTACATTGTTCCCCACCGGCGCGACGATCAAAATATTGTTGTCTTGACATTTCTTAATCGCTTGGACAAGGATCTCTTCTCCTTCTCCCGTTTGGGTGGGGCGACAAAAAGCGCAGTGGATAATATTTGCTCCCAACTCTAAGGCTAAGTCGAAGGCACGGGCTATGTTGAGGGGTGACAGCATATCGGCATAGTTTCCTAGTGCATCATGGGGCATATTAATTACCCGACACTTGGGAGCCACACCGAAAACAGGACTGTGTTCTTGCCCCACAATGATACTGGTGACGTGGCAGGCATGGTCATTGAGTTCAACCCGCTCCTTGTTTTTTGGGAGGGCAGCGTAGAATGCATCTTCCTTCTTTTTACCCTTTAGCCCCTGGTCGCGGATTGCTTGGTAGGTGGCGTAATCTTGTGGGCTGATTGGTTCTGCTGGTTCGTGCCAGTAGGGAAACACCTTGGAGACTTCAGCTCCAGCAAAGCAGGACAATGTGTAATCTGGGTCGCCGTCTAGAATTACAATCGTGATGCGGGGGTCGCCGAGAGTTTGGTTGTGGAGTTGGGCCAGTCCAGGAATGCGATCGTCGAGGTCATGGGGGTGGAGTGCCAGCGATAGTTTGGTTGCAGAGCTATCAACTTTACTAGCTGAAACCGCCGCTGACGATCTTTCACCCTCAGCGACACTGGATGAATCTGGAGTCTGGGAGAGTAAATCTGAAGGAGCCAAGTCAACAGCCTCAGCCCCAATGTCCTCAACTTTTACCGAGGTATTGTCAGAACTGTCCCACACCCCAGGCGGCGGAATTTCTGCCACTAGCCCAACTGGCTCAAGCTGATTTCTCAATACTCCTGTCTCACCAGACTCAGGCTTAGCCTCAACTCCACCCAATTCAGTCTCCCTAGCCGAGACCATAGTCTCAGTCTGATATTCTGAGCTATCAACCTCAATCGACTCCAGTCCACTTGCTTCAACATTGCGGTTGGGCAACGACCCGAGCAAAAATTCTCCGACAGCCGACTCTTCCAAATAGTTTAGGCCTATCGCTCGACCAAAAGCATCGCTATCCCCAGCCCCCACTGCACAGGGAGCCAGACCCATATTGGTTGCCGCCAAGTAAAAGTTTTGATAGAGCAGTCCAAGATTCTTAAGCACAGTCGAATAAGCGATAGCGTAATAGCGACGAAATATGCGACCGAACCGTGCTGTAATTACTAACGTCACTTGTGGACGTGGATCCCAGAATTTCTCGACCAAGCCATAACCTAACGCAACTAAAATATCATCCCCCCATTCTAGTAGCTGCTCTAGCTGGTGATTGAGAGGGTCGTAGTGATACACCCCTGAATTCAAGCCTTGACAATGCCGTACCACCGGATAAATTTCTAATTCATACATTCCCCCGCCACCAGCATAAGCCCGTCGGCTCAACTCGCCATAGTCAAAATCTGCAACAGTACCTAACTTTTTTTGCAAATCTTTACTAATTAGCTGGTCTTGGTTAATTAATTCCTTAACACGGGCAGTGCGATACAGTAGTTCGCCCAGTTGCTCGACCGACATTGGATGGTTCTCATCATAATCTCGAACGGATTTTCGTGCTTCGATCGCTTGCGTGAGCGTGGCATCGTTACACATCAACGTCCCCAAATGCGGACGCTGTAGCGGTACAATCCGGTCGCTCATGGGCGGCTTCACCACCGGGAAATTCGACCACTGGTCAAACTTTTCATCTACTGTTGGATTGTCATGACGACCCAAGCGGCTGCGGCTATGGAACAGCAGGTTGTGAAACTCCCAAAGCTGGAGCGAGGGGGGTTCAGGGTCAGCCGTCAGAAACCCCGCAGCCCAAAGCAAATTGAGGAACTGATAGGCAGTTTCTGGTCCGAGGTAGGGCGGTGGCGTCAGTGTTGCTAAGGTTTGGGGCTGGGCGAGTTGAGCCAGGAGCGCACTTGCTCGCCAGTCGAGGAGCTTGACCCGAAACTTCGAGAGCGGGGACTCCAGCACCATTGTGCCTTCATAGGGATGTTGGTAGGCAAAGCGGGACAGGCCCAGACGGGTTTGTGTCCAGTAGAGTTCGGTCAAATTCAACTCAGCAGAATCCACCATCGGAACCGCCACTGCCAGCGGCAACACAGCGTAACTGAGCCAACTCCGCTCATCCAATTGTTGTAGCGTCACTGCAAACTGTTCCCCGGCTGCCCGACCATCGAGTTCGGCTAACCCTTGCACGAGAGATGCGGTGGTGGTGTTGCCTTCCTTGAGACGATCCAGAGCCATACCGATTCCGGGCGTTGTGGCAAGGGTTAGCAAAGCGGTCGGATCGGATTCTGCCGAGTGCAGGGTGTAGTAGTCTTCGGCGCTTTTGACTTGGACAAAAGGGTTGAGGGAAACCGCGAAAGGGTGATTGCTCATGGCGTAGATAATGGGAAACGATGATTGGGAAAGTGAGTCAATGGCAATAGCGATCGATGAAATTATTATAAATGGAATCTTATTTGATGTTAACAATTGGAGCAGTGTAATGTTAGAAGGTTATCATTTTTTTCAGACTGTTGAACGACTGTTTGACGCGCTGTTTGAAAGATAGATTCATGATGTTCTGATTGGCGGCGTTGCCTATTGTTCGGATTTTATTGTGCTGAGTGCAGGATGTATAGCGGTTTCCAAACCTGTAAAGTCAATCCAACTTTAGGGGCAGAATACTTGCGTTCCTTGTGGTGTACCGCATCAGAGTGGAAATTGCTCTAGTAGTCTTCAGTTTTGATTTCCTCATCAGAATCTTTTTCAAAAACAATCAAAATTACGGATGTAGTTAATATTCTTCATATCGAATGTAGTAAAAATTAAAATTTTCTAATCGACTGTTTTCTAACTCTTGCTCTGTAACATACACACCAGAAAAAATGATAGAAGTTTGACTTTGACAAAAGCCATAAATCCTATCACCTAAGCTATTAAACCTAAAATATTTTGGTATGTCTTTGAGGTTTTTGAAGTAAAACCCTAAAACTGGCCTTGCATAAGCTTTAGAGAAGCATATTTTGAAGATAGATGATTCCCTGAAAATGGAATTCACTTTTTCTGAAAAGTATTTTTGTATGTATGGTGTCAAATACTTTCCTCTGTTTCCTAATGATCCAGGCTGTGCTGGAGTAACAGGACATAGAGTCAGGTGAGTACGACCATCGAAGAAAAGTTCAAAACCGATGACGCCCATATCTCTAATCAGAACCTGTGTTAATTCATCTGAGTAGTGACCACCATCAAGAGCGATCGCTGTCCTTGCTAATTCTTCACAATCTTCCTCCGTGTCGAGATGGATATACAGCATCACACTGGAATCTTCCAGCTTTGAACTTAAGTGAATGCCAATCGTGTTATCCATAATTTTGCGGGAGCCAATATGTGCTGCGACAAACTGCTCAAACGATTTACGATTGAGACGTACACCTAACCGATTCTCGATTTTATCCAAGAACTTAAACGTATGAGTTAGCAATTTTGGCCAAGTTTTTCTCATAGGGAGAACAACAGTCTCATAACGTCCTGCTAGCAGTTGACTACCTTCAACTTTGCAAGACGGTTTAACACTACATATACCTTCTATTTCAATAATTATCTCTTCAAAAAGAGGGAGAGGAAAGGTTGGCTCAACATCAAAAGCTTCTTGATGAGCTCGGATAAACTGAATACGGCGGTCTTTGAAACGATTATTTTGAATATTTTGAAGCATAGAGTTTCAGAACGGGATTATTGGAGGATGTTAGTAAAGGGAAATTGCGAAATATTAGGTCATTTTTAAGAAAATTCAAAACCAGGACGTGGCTGACATCCGTCACGTTGATCGTAGTAAAAGCAAAAATTTTCTAATCGAGTCTTCTCTAACTCTGGCTCTGCAACAGCCACACCAGTACCCGTGATGCAACTTTGACTTTGACAATAATCGTATATCTTATCACCTAAACTATTAAATAGAAAATATTTTGGTATGTCTTTGATGTTTGTGAAGTAAAACCATAAGACTGGCATTGCATAGTCTTTAGAGAAGCGTGTCATAAGGAGATAAGAACCCCTGAAAATAGAATTTACCTTCGGTGAAAAGTGTTTTTGTATGTAGGGTGTAAGATACTTTCCTCTAATTCCTAATGATCCTGGCTGTGCTGGAGCATAAGGACATAGCTCGACGCGACTACGACCATCCAAGAAAAGTTTAAAGCTAATTGCCCAAGTATCTCTAATCAAAACCTGTGTTAATTCATCTGAATAGTGACCGCCATCAAGAGCGATTGCTGTCCTTGCTAATTCTTCAGGATCTTCCTCGTCATCGATATAAACATAGAAGACTGCACTGGAATCTTCCAGCTTTGAACCCAAGTGAATGCCAATACTGTTGTTCGTGATTTTACGAGAGCCAATATGTGCTGCTGCAAACTGCTCAAACGAGTTACGATTAATGCGTATACCCAACTGATTCTCAATTTTATCTAATAACTTAAACGCATGAGTTAGCGATTCCGGCCAAGACTTTCCAGGATATTTACAAACCTCATGACGCCCTGCTAGCACTCGGCCACCTTCAATTTGGCAAGAGGATTCAACAAAACAAGAACCTTCAATCTCAAGAATTACCTCTTCAAAAAGAGGGAGAGGGAAGGTTGGCTCAACATCAAAAGCCTCTTGATGGGCTCGGATAAACTGAATACGGCGGTCTTTGAGACGATTATTTTGAAGCATAGAAGTTAGGGTAATCATCTTAGTAATTTTTGTTGCTAATTTTAATGGATTGCCTAAGTTTAACAACAAAGTACGGATTGCTTTTTTAGCAAAAAATATTTAGTGGAAATTAATCGCCACTGAGATTGACCTGATGGCGATTAATTTCCCATTTTTCACACCGCTAAACGCCGAAGCGTTGTAGCGCCTGTCTTTTGGGAGGTGTAAGATGAAGACGAGGTAGATGAAGAAAGTGTACAAAACTCAGGATAAAGTAAAGTTTTGCTCGCAACTCGACATCTTTAACCTCGTCAACAACTCACAGCCTAGTAAATCACTTCTATGGCAACTGGAGGTTAACTGTAGTGCCACTGAAGTAAGCTAGGCTACATATCCTTACTCACCATCGAAGGCAGTAATACAAGTACTGGCAGACGCTTCCGCACCATCGAAGGCAGTCATACAATGAGTGATAGATGCTTCCGCACCATCGAAGGCAGTCATACAATGAGTGATAGATGCTTCCGCACCATCGAAGGCAGTCATACAAGTAGTGGCAGATGCTCCCACACCAGCATCACCGAGAGATTCCTCAGAGAGTTCAGCCAAGTAGGTGGGGAGTTTACCAGTGGTGCTCCGCATCACTGGTTTGCCTTGTTGGGGCAGAATGTTCTTCTTTTCCATGAGTAATTTCCTCATTTTGTTGTTTGGTTTGTTGACCCGTTGAGGTGGGTCAATCCTCTTCTTCTTTGGAAAGAAGCCTATTAGGACGACATTTGGCACGTAGCGAAGCCGTCGCCTGCAAACTTTAAAAAGACTTAAAACGGTATATTTGTAGGGTTCATCTCTGCTTCAGGCAGGGGCACGGTTCGCCATCCCAACTTCACCGGCACATCATAGAGCCGCCCTGGACCCAACCGCGACCAAAAGGTTCGCATTCCCGGTACAATCACTTTGACCACGCTCAAGCCAATGTCCGGTCGCGTCTGGTCTAACACCAGTGTTTCTAGCCCTACTGCTTGGGCCCTCTCCACACAATTCATCACATCTGTGTAGATGTCATCACTCCAAGAGTTCGGGTAATCATTGGCAGTCTTAAGCGGCTGCGATGCATCTGGGACTAAACAAGGATGACTTGCTCGAGTCACTTCTAGCCACCAGTCTCTCGACTCACCCTTAATCCGCTCGTCAGGAATTTTGTCAAGCTCCAGCCCAACTTGGCTCACTTCAGTGAGGGCACGAACAATGGCAATCTTCGGGTCGAGATGTGCCCCAAAACCAATAGCTATTCGCTCTGAACCCACCGTGCGATTAGATAGACCTGCAAAGGCTGGAATTCCCAAGTCAGCAGTCAAATCCAGCACCCATAATTCCCGGTTCTGTTCCCGGTAGAACTGCTGTAACTGGACAAAGTATGGCTCGTCAAAGCTCGTCAAGTCCACCCCCGGACGGCTGAGGCGGTTGTACCACCACAGAGCTACACAATCGCGCTCCACCAGTTCCATAAACCCTTGCAAGATTGCTTCTTCCAGGGTGTTGCCTGCTGCATTACCGTTGGAATCCGCCTTACAGAAGCGCTCAGCGTCTGGCATGGGGTAGTTGTAGTAGCAAAAGCCAGTAGGTACATATTTGTGCTTTTGCTCAGTCAACGACCACACTGGTGTCCAGTCGATCGCTTTACTGGCGTCAAACCAATGGGGAATCCAGCGATAGGCTGCCGCTGAACCCTCAGCGTTCAAGCTCTCCCGATTGGCATACTGCTCATCGCTAAAGTACAAACACTGCTCTGGATGAATTGCCAAGTCCCCTAGTTGCGCCAGGGTTGCCTGTTTGCGGGGTTCGTCTCCCTGAAAGATGCCCGAATAGCGTTCCACCGCCTCGCCCAAACCACTAGCTCGGGATTGGCTATCGGTCTTACCTTTGCCAGAACTCTTGTATTTTAGGGTATTACGCAGCCCCCGTAGGGTGGTGGCACTGCCGAAGCTATGCCCCGCCCGGTAGGTATGTACCAAGGGATTAGTCGGGTCAGAGAGCCGCACCAGTTCCGTTACCACTCCCGTAACAGGGCTGATCAAGTGCTCGTATTTCTGCAAGGTCTGTTCTGGGCTGGTGGTACGGTAACCACCATCATGGGTGAACTGCTTGCGGCGCGATTCTAGCTTCAGCGGTTCAAACGCTCGTCGCTGCATAATTTCCGGGTCACCACAGGTCGGACATTGCGGCCGCTTAATCAAGATATGGCTTTTCAAGTCCAGAATTGTCTGGTTGAAGGTGATCACCTTGCCGTCGAGGGTTGGGAAGCGTGCCGTTCCCGGCGCAGTGGCATTGACGTGTTGCTTGACAATCCACTTGGCTATCTCGGTGGCGGCGAACTGTAACCCCGTTTGCAAGGTCGAAGGCAGCGTCGCCCGTGCCGTAGGCAAGCAGCTCGCCACAGACCCATGCTGACCATTGCGCTCCTGCTGGGCTTGTTTTTGCACCAAGACCGACGACTCAACTTCGCGGTTGCCCCGCAGCCGATGGGCAAGACAGCCCCAACACCCCGTCTTTCCCGGAACAAACACCGGTCCCAACCACAGGACACTGCCTACTGGCTTGACGAGCAGCCAAGTTTGCTGGCGCTCCAGAGCCTGCTTGTTGATGGCGGCTAGTTCCTGCTGCAAATAGTCATCGGTCAAGACGATGTTCAACGCCACTGAAGAATCTGCATCTGCGGAATTTTGCACCGGAATGCCCATGTCCCGCAGGGCAGTTGCCAGGGCAGCAACCGTGACTTCACTGATGTTATCGCCCACCGTTGTCAGCGTCACCGGCTGCTGTAGCCCCTCGGCTGCTACGGGGGGTGCAATCCCTAACTCGCTCCAAAATGCTGCCACTTCCGAGGATAGTTCCGGGGCTACCTCGGTGAGGTAGCCTTTCTCTGCGAGCCGATCGAGCACATAGTCAATGTGTTCCGCTGGGACTGCCCCATCAAATTTTTCGACAATCTGCTCCCGGGTGTGTTGCCCATTCAAAAGAGGCACGATTTGGCAGTAGAGTTGCCCGGTGAGGGCGTAGTTGCTCTGTTCGCCAAGGAGGTAGACTTGGTTTGGCTCGATCGCCTCGACATGAAAGTGGGGCTTAATTTGGAGCAGTGTGGTGGATTGCATAGAGCGAACAGTCAGTCATTAAGTGGACGATGATAACAAGACAGGCTAGGGATTAGGCCCAGATGCGGCCCCGGCGGAAGGGTTTAGGGTGTTTTTCTGACTTCTTGGCTTGCTTCTTGGCGTAGTCGCACCAGAAGGAATAATCTTGCAGCCCTGTCTGGGAAGTCGGCACGTAAGACTTTTTCTGTTCTGGCGTGGAGGAGACCTCAGAGGGTGTTACTTCTGTTTTCTCCTTACCCGTTTCCTTTTTCTCATTAGCCATAGTTTCCTTAGTTTCCTTAGTTTCCTTAGTTTCTTTAGGTGTTTGGAGGGTTTGCGGTGGCTGGGAAGCCACAATCCCCTCTAGCTTGAGGTAGTCGATCCGGTGTGCCCCATCTCCCAAACCAACAGCGGTGGTCAGGGTCAAGATATGTTTCCCGGCGCTGAGGGCTGGCAAAGGAATCTGGGTTTTGGTTGGCTTGCCTGACCCGACCCCGACGAGTTCGGTCACTGGCTCACCATCAACCAAAAGGGTGTCAACTTGAGAACCAAAAAAGTTGTAAAAGAGTGTAAGTTCGCCTGTGCTGTAGTTTTTGCCAAGGGTGAATTGGATATTCAGTTTGTCGGTGGAAAAAAGGTACTTTCCCTTCCTCTGCGGTTTGGTTTTGCAAGCTGGAACCACTAGCAGCGATGGCATCTGTGGCTGGTTAATGGGGTCTTTATCTGACCCAACAACATAGGTAAATTCAGCGTGCCACCCACCTACCTGCGAAAACTCCTGACTTCCTTTACCAGGTTGACCAATTTGCCATAGGATTTCAGTTTGCTGAGGCATGGTGATTAGTGGCTAGTGGCTCGTTAATAGAATCGTCCCATGCCCCCAAAGCCACCCCAGCCCTGGCTGGCTGCACTTTGGCTGGCACTAGAGTGCATCACTTGGTTGAAACTGCGGTTGGCATAGGCTGAAGGATCGTTATAGTTAGCACCATGAAGCAGATCCATCCGAATATGCACCAAATCATCGGGATTACCATTTTCCACATCTACGCACAGCGCAGGCTGGATGAAATGGGGGCGTTTGACTGGGGGAGACAATAGAGGAAGTCGCATGATTGAGGATTCTCCGCATTGATAGGGTGAACAAATTTAGCTCTCTTGGCGAGAGTGCTTTTTGTGATTGCACTCTCACTCAAATTGTGTCGCCTTTTAGTACGGTGAAGACCAAGAACGAACTTCGCCCAAAGTAACAGGAATCAGATCGCTCACATCAATGGTGAAGCGGAAAATCTTCTTGGCACGACGGCTGTTTTCAGGGTCGAAGAATTTCAATTTCACATCCCAGCAGTCGCTATCCATGCGACAGAAGGGACTTTTTTCAACAGTAACGCTGTCGAGTTCCATGCCCACAGCAACCGCTTCGCTGAAGGTTTGGGCCGCTTGGAAAGCGTTAGTGACAGAGAAATTGAGGGCGCGGTCTTGGGATGTGGTTCCTAAGTTGCGGAGGTCGTAGTAGATGCGATTGAGGAAGCCATCTAAGGTTTTGCGGATGCGGTCTTCGTCAGCAGTGCCGTCTTCAGCTTGTACCGCGTCCATCGCGGCAGTGACCAAGTTGTTGACTTTCCAGCCGTAGATGCCACGGGTGCTTTGGGGTTCAATTACCGGAATAACTTGACCGGAAAATAGCTTGACTTTGCGCCCGGTCAAGATGCCTGGTATGCTGACGCGCTCGACGTATTCTGAATCGTTTTCTGGTTGAATTTGACCCGCGAGGAGTTCGTGGAGAGCACGGTAGGATTCGGCTGCGAAGGGACCAGTGGGGTCGATCGCATAGACCGGAGTCAGTTCAATGTTAAGCGTCCAAATGAGCGATCGCGCCTCAGAAATATTGGCGTCCAGGTAGTCCACCATCTGACGGGCATCGTAGGGGTTCGCCGGAACCATCGTTGTCCCAAAGTTAAAAGGGGGCATCAGTTGTTTGAACGAGTCCCGACGAGCTTCGGTTCCGAAGTCGTAACCGAGGGTTCCTAGGGCATAGACAATCTGACCCATGTCAGCGATTTCGCTGGGGGCTTGGCTGGCGGTGACGGAATTAGCAGTTAAATTTGGCATCATTGGTTGTTGGGTTGTAGCAGTGGGAAACGATTGAATCAAATCTTGCAAGTTTGGGGTGTTGCTGGGGACAGCCCCAGCAGTCGCAGTGGCTGCTGTTGCAACCGAGGTTTGAGGCGATTGCCCTTGCGCGGTGGCGATCGCTTCACCCGTATTGCTCAGGCTGCCATCACAACCACAGCCTGTAGCTTCTACTTCTGATGCACCCACTGATGCGAAATTCTCTGCCATATTTCCTCCTTTTAGTAACGTTATTGCTCCAGGGATGTTCAGTTTGCCTGTCAGACACCGCCTGGTTTCTTCTGGCAAGTCAGGGTCGCAGGGTAAAGCACTCTGCAACAGTATTTGACGAACTTTTTGGGGGTCGGGGGTTTCTCCCCGCTCCCGCTGAAGACTCAGCAGCACTGCTGCTACACCTGAGACAATCGGAGTGGCAAAGCTCGTACCGCTGAGACGGTCGGTGCCACCACCGGGTTTAGCCCCCAAAATATCCTCGCCGGGGGCAAGAATACCTTGGTTTTGATAGGTTTCACCCCAGTTGCTAAATCCCAAGGGTTTGCCATTTGCATCCATCGCCCCGACTGCTAGCACTGCGGGCAACGCTGCGGGTACGTGCAGGCAATCGCAACCATTATTTCCAGCCGCTGCAACGAGCAAGACGTTGTTTTCTCGACACAGACGAACCGCATTTTCCAGCCACCCATCAGCTTCGCCAAAGTCGGTCAGTTGACCCCCACTGAGGTTAATAACGTGTGCTCCTGCATTGACCGCTTGCTCGATTCCCCGAGCTAAATCTAGCTGGGATGTCTTGCGGCGATCGTCGGCAAAGATCGGCACTATTATTCCCTTACATCGGGGAGCTATTCCCTGCACCGAACTACCCGGTTGCCCAAAAATAATGCTGGCAACGTGAGTTCCGTGAATGGACATATTGCCATTAGTTTGAGCTTCCCCTCTAACTAAGGTGGGCAAATAAGTTAAATCTGCACCTTGGAAACAAGGATGATTCCGATCGACAGGGCCATCCAAAACGGCAATACAAATACTATTATTTCCCTGGGATATGGTGCTTAATGTATCTAACATTTAACAAGACTCGGAACAGTTAGGGGAACCATAATACAAGTTTTACAAGGCTAGAAGTATAAAACTCTTGAATCAAATACAAGTCAGGGACGAAAATTAAATTGATTTAATTATTCGTAGTGGCTCAAAGTTATAAAAAATAAGCCATTTGGCTATCTAAAAATAGCCCGGACTATCGTTTTAAAAGAATCAAGTAGTTCTGCATGGCAAGGATAATTACGAAGTAAAACGGTTAATCCATCGTTATCAAAGCCCTGATATTTCAGGATTACCAAGAGTCAAACTTAATAGACATCTCCCTAAATAACAGATAAGTCTAAAATAGATAAGCCTAAGCAGGATAAGGATTTTAGATTTATTTGTACCCGGTACAACTGATTTTACGATCAAATATACGGACTCTTAGAATCTTAGTCACAAGTTTATTTGATCCGATCATCTAGTTGACTATCAAGTTTTTGAGATGTACTTTACCGTTTGACTGGTATCTCTATACCTTTACAACAGTACAGTAACATTTGAAATCTGTCAAGTAAAATTTATAAAAATCATATTTCAGAGGGCGGGGCTGTTTCATCATCGAATTTTAGCTATTCTAAAAGTGTGAATGAAAATATTAACTTATATAGTATAGATAGCTCGCGAAAAAATCAACTATTAATAAAATTAATAGTCAAATAAATTTTTTTAGCGCAAAAATTAGAGAGCGATCGTAAAATACATCTAAGTTCCTCCTGGCGCGAGAATACCCTGATTGCTGTAGGTTTCTCCCCAGTTGCTGAAGTTTAGAGGCCGACCGAGATCGTCCATTGCTCCCACTGCCAAGACTGCCGGAAGGGCTGCGGGGACGTGCAAGCAATTGCAGCCGTCGTTCCCAGCAGCAGCCACAATTAATACGTTGTTGTCGCTGCACAGTTCCACAACACTCTCCAGCCAGCCTTCGGCTTCACCTATTTCGGTAAGTTGACCGCCGCTGATGTTGATGATGTGAGCGCCGGCATTCACAGCAGTTTCGATCGCGCGAGCCATGTCTAGCTGAGACACTCTAGAATGGTTGTCGGAAAAGATCGGAACTATCAATCCCCGACATTTAGGCGCAATTCCCGCTATCTCCGAGCCGTGCTGCCCGAAGATTATGCTGGCAACGTGAGTAACGTGCAAAGACATCGCACCGGTGGTACAGACTTCTTCCTGGACTAATGTCGGCAGTCGTTTCAGGTCAGCTCCGGCAAAACAAGGGTGAGTCCGGTCTACTAAGCCGTCAAGTACCGCAACACAAATTTGAGAATCACCAGACGTTTTTTCCCACAGGCTTTGAATTCCTGGGATTTGGGTTGTATCGGCCATTTAATCTAAAAATATTTAGGTCTGGCTGGTTTTCGGCCTCAACAGATAGATTACTTTAATTTGCGCTGAAAAAAACCTGTTTTCTTTAAAATTTTGTTAAATTTTATTGTCTGTTACACATATCCTTTTTTAAAAAATTTTAGGGTATTAATTTATACTTGTTGGCTCGGGTAAGTAGCAGACTGCGATCGTCGATCGCGGAAAGTTCGCGTCCCGCGAAAGCTCTTTGACGGACATATCAACGGTAAACCCGACCGTCGCTTCTTTATCGGGTACTTGAAGTCAGTGAGTCAGGCTGCTTTCCGTGAATTGAACGGGGAGGGGTTCTGCTGCGGGTGTTTCGGGTGATGGTGGTGTTGGTGCTGGCAATACAGCTTCGGGCGTTGGCGGTACTAGCGATCGTGTTGATGCTGATGTTGGTGCAGCTTCCCGATCGCCAAAGACAAACTCTTTCCCCGAATATGAAGCGCTGACCGCCCAAGTCCCACTCGCGATCGCTGCTTGACCCCACTAACGCTCTTTCATCACTCTAAGAAAGGAAAAATCTGACCATAATTTGATAATGCTAATCTGGTATGGTTTTGTGGAGCGATTTTCTAACACCTTGCTGGCGTTGGGAGCATTTGGCAAGAGATCCTTTGCTGTCGTGTCTTCGAGAATTTACTCTCATGAAAGTGACTATAAATTACAATGTCTTGTCGTGTTCGATCTCTATCGGATCTTTAGAAAAATGGTATGAGGTACGGGTTCTAAACAGGGAGTTAACTTTGAGAACTGTCTTGGGATTGGGCGATCGTACAATCGGCCGAAATGCACTTCTGAGTCAAATCGCTGATAATATCTAAGCTCATATTGTCAACTAATTTAGTCAGAGCCGCAGCAATTTGCTTCTGCGACAGCGGAATTCGCTCAATTAACAGCCTTACCGCTTGCTCGTCTCCACAAGCGGCTGCTTTATAAAGCTTCTCAATCAACTCCCTCGGCAACACAGACAGCGACTCAGAAGTCAGTTGCACAACAGGCTCATCCTGTTCGGACTTCCTCGGCGACTCCTCTTGATAGATATAGCGAACTGATTCTTTTACGCTGAACATTTCTCAACATAGCTGTGCAATGCTGGAGATGTAACGATAGCAATTCCGTCATTGCTGACAGAACAGGTCGAATCCGACAAAGCACGTAACAGGATATTACGTGCGCCGTTCAAATCTCTCCCAATTACCGTTTGGCAATTCGGACATTTGAA
>NZ_JAEQDD010000206.1:0-1312 GCF_020737885.1 Microcoleus sp. PH2017_34_RAT_O_A
TGATGCCGAGTTTTACCGTTCCGACTAACTTCTTTTGAGCCACAATTAGGGCAACAATTAATTTCTAATGTCATATCACGCTATGGCAAACACTTCTCTGATTATAGCTTGCTTCGATCCTTTCCTTCAGGGCATTACCTAAATACGAATGGTTAAAGAAAATTTTATAATTACCGAATGGCATACCCTCACACGACACAATTGCGAGAGTATTTTCTCGTCTCAAGCCGGAGCAATTTCAGAAATATTTTTTGAGTTGGATTCAATCTATTAGTTGCTTTAATCCAGGAGAGGTGATCGCAATTGATGGCAAAACTCTTCGCCATTCTTACTGTAGTTTAGACTAACCAAAGATGAGAACGGTGGCAAAAGAAGAACTAGAGCCACCGCGCCAGGAGAGAATGAGGGTGAAAAAGAAAACCTATCCACTCCTTAAATGAACAGTGAACGATTAAAGGACTTTCGTCAAGCAGCATATGAATTATTGGTGCAAGCTCTCGTATGCAACATTCGAGCTGATGGATTCAGTGATGACCACCAGAAATGCGTCATGTTTAGCGGAATTTTCACTCAATCCATTATTCAAGCGTCAATGGCAAGCGCATCTATGAAGCATTACAAGACTGTAGACCAGACCGAAAAAAACTGATGCTGCTGTATCTAGAGCAATTACAGAAAGAAGCAGCCCCAACGGAACATATATTAGTAGCAATCGACCACACTGCATGGGGCAGACGAGATGCCAAAACGTTAAAAGACAGAACCCATGAATATCAGAGCGGCTGCATTGTGGGACAGGGGTACAGTACAATTGCGTGGATACCTGAAGCGATCGGAAGTTGGGCATTACCTCTGCTCCATGAAAGAATAAGTAGTGGGTCTTCACCCATACTTCAAGCAGCTTCCCAACTTAAACTTGTCTGTGAACAAAGCATCAATCCAGTATTAGCAGTCTTAGACCGAGAATATGGCAATGCAAGTTGGGTGCTAGCGCTAAAGCAAGCTTCCATTCAAGCTGATTGTTTAATGAGAGTCCGAAAGAATGCCTGAAGAGTGGTCAGCACCACCAGCCTATAGTGGTCGCGGTAGACCACCCAAACATGGGCAAAAAATGAGACTCAATGACCCAACCACATGGCTCCAAGCGGATACAGAGATTGAAATTGACGAACATCCAGATTTGGGAAAAGTCCGAGTCAGACAATGGATTGACCTGTCGGGGTGACAAGTCGCCTATAACGCTGATAGAATAAGGCTCATAGCTCTTATGCCTTGTTGATAATTAGGCAGTTTATGTGGAGATAAAGACATT
>NZ_JAEQDD010000207.1:0-1297 GCF_020737885.1 Microcoleus sp. PH2017_34_RAT_O_A
ACCTCTGCCTAAAGGCGAGAGGATTCTTGCTTCAGTGGGATTCCGACGAATTTACCCTCGGCAAGCATCTTGACCGTATGCCCTACGGCTGCAAGTCCTCTAATTAGAACTACTTGAGCTGCTGCAACATCTCTATCGGTTGTATAACCGCAATTTGAGCAAGTATGAGTACGCTCAGCAAGCTCTTTTTTGCCTGTTGCGACACCGCAATTTGGACAAATCTGACTGGTTTTCTTAGCATTCACTTTTTGGAAGTACACCCCGCGTTTCCAACAGGTTTGTTCCAAAATAGTGAAAAATTGACCCCATCCAGCGTCTAAGCAGTGCTTGCCCAGCATCCCTCTGGATAGTCCAACTAAATTTAAGTCCTCAACAAATACCATCCCCACATCATTGCAAATTTGATGAGAGATTTTGCGATGCCAATCTTTTCGACAATTAGCAACGTATTCGTGCAAAAGAGCAACTTTTTTCTGAGCTTTGCGCCAATTATTTGAGCCACTGCGCTTTTTACTCACACGTTTTTGCAGCAATTTCAGCTTGCGTTCTGCGTCTATAAAAAACCTTGGCCGCTTGACTAAAAGACTATTAGAAGTTGCTATGAAATTCGTTAGTCCGACATCAATTCCTAGGGAATTTCCGTGTGGCACTACGTCGGGAATTTTTACATCCCATTGAACGGTCAGCATTAGATACCAGCCGGATGCACGATTTACTACCCGTGCCTGCTTAATAATTCCACCATCGGGAATCGCTCGGGATTGCCAAAATCTTACCCAGCCAATTACAGGCAGTTTGACACTACTATTTTGAATGGGGTTTAAACTTAGTTGTGGAAACACAAAAGACCTCATGGTTCCCCTTTTTTTGAATCGGGGAAATCCGTGGTTTTGTTCCCACATACTTACAAATGCCTTTTCTAGTCGGCGCAGCACTTGTTGTAAAGCTTGAGCATTGATACGTTGTAATGCAGGGCTGGTTTTCCTGTATGCAGTTAAGGCTTTACATTGAGTTGAGTAAGTTGGTCTGGGTGTGTCAGCTCTGATGATGAATTCCGAGCGAAGGGAACAAGCGTCAATCCGACATTTTCGCGAATTATACCAATCTTTACGTTCTTGCAGGGCATAATTATAGACCTTGCGACATTGTTCCAACCAATCCTCAAATATTGCTACTTGTGTTTTTGTGGGTTTCAATTTGAATTCATAAGTCAGATTGAACACTTGCATCACCTCCTTGTTTGATTTTACCCAATTTCTACAAAATGGCAACAGGATTTCTAGAATAAAGTAGTCCT
>NZ_JAEQDD010000208.1:0-1248 GCF_020737885.1 Microcoleus sp. PH2017_34_RAT_O_A
ACGGCTCTTCTGGAGTCAAGGTGATAAGCAAACCTAATCAGAAAAGCAAGCTAATAGCCTTGCTCGAAAGTTATCAAAGTTCATAAAGCCATAGGCTTGTCGCTTAATCAACTTAATTCGATTGTTAATTCCCTCCATCACGCCACTCGTGGTTCGGTTCAAAAAATAGTTGCAGATTCCATCCAGATGATTACGAATCGTTGTGAGAACATCACAGTAAACCGAACGAGCTTTTTTTAGCCATGCAAGGAGTTGCTCTTTCCCAGCTTCGACAGTCTCAGAACGTTCAAAAATATCTCTGAACTCTTCTTTGAGTTCATAAGCCAGTTTCAACCGTTTTGAATGCTTTAAGATGTCTGCCAGTTTGACCTTCTGCTCCTCGGTCAAATCTACCCCGTTCTTGAGGAGAATGAATTTACTCCCTTTGAGGGTCATTTGAGTTTGCTTGCGTACTTTATTTAACTCTTCATTGACTGGTTTCATCACGTGAAATCGATCAAATACAATCCGCGCCTTGGGAAACACTTCTTGAACCACTTTGGGAAAGCCTCCCCACATATCAACACTCACTTCTTCGACTTGTTCACGCAGCTCAATCGGTTGCTGCTGAAGCACTTTGATGATGTCATCCTGTTTGTGACTATCAATCACCTCAACCAATTTTCCACGGTCAATATCGGCAACAACTGTGGCAAAATCTTGATGCCCTTTGCGTTTACTAATTTCATCAATACTCAGACGAGTAACCGTTCCCCAGTCTGCTTTTTTGATTGATCAAACCTATGATTGAAAATCCCCTGTACTTGATCCCAACTTAAATTTTCCTCTCGGCTAACTTGTTCGATGGTGGTTGCTTGAACTCGCTGATAGATATGATTCTCATAGCGTTGGGTATATCGCCGTTCCCAATCGACAAAGTTCAAACTTTCCGTAAAGTATTTCTGACAAGTCCTACAGTAAAATTGGCGACGCGGAACTTTCAGATAAACTGGTTGACCGAAAATCGATAGATCCCGTATCAATACAGGTCGGTTTTGATTTAATTGAGCGCTCGGACGCTGGCAGTATCGACAATTACTTTCTTCCTGAAGGAAGCGGAGTTTCAAGATAACCTCAGGTGCGAATTGGATGCAACTTTCAACAGTAACATCGGGTAGATTAAGCAGTCTGTCAAGATGAAGATCCATACGGTAGAAATCAATTAGTAGTATCTCATTATACACTTTTCACCAAAAAGCCAGAAGAGCC
>NZ_JAEQDD010000209.1:0-1676 GCF_020737885.1 Microcoleus sp. PH2017_34_RAT_O_A
TAAAGCAGTAATTTCGTCTGAGTAATACATAAATTATGTTAGGATAAATGATTCAAATCAACAAATCATGGGCGACATAAGAATAACCAAGTAGGTATAATATTTGACATCCATACCGAAACATTAACCTATTCATATTCACTCATTTATTTATTATACATCGCTGATGTTATTAAATTTTCATTCCTCAGACCAGCGCTCACCACACTGGAGGGCCCAGACTGCACGTAGAGCAGTGGGAATGCGACTACATCAACGACAAACTCCGCTGCATATTTCCAAACCTGAGAATGGTGAAACTAGACGACCTGAAAAAACTAGACGATTCCGAGAAGACTGCTACAGATAAATGAGGCTTTCATGAAGCGGTCACTTATCTGTAGCAGTACAAAGTGAATTTGACATTTGACAGCTAGGCTACTGATGCTGATAACTGCCCTAACAAGTAGTAATAAGTGGGTTCGAGACCTGCAAGATTCTAAGGGTAAGACGTGACGCTGAGAACGAGAGCTAGCGTGACACTTCGGAGAGAACGAAGCGCTAAACGCTGAGCGTACCTGCTGGCGTGACAGCCGGGAGAGACCGGCAATTAAACAACAACAAGGACGTTAAACCCATGAATCCAGTTCTCACAAGACTGCTGAAACTAATTATCGAAGCCCAGCAATCTCAAGACCGCCGCTTGGCAATACTGGAAGAAGAAGAATCACGGGAATCGACAGACGATGCCAGCCTGCTGCAAGAAATTGAGTCTCTGCTAGGACTGTTGGAAAGCCCCATGTCTAGCAACCCTTTCCCAGGCATTCCCCCAATGCCTTCCGACATCGTGTAGTCAACTGACAATAAGCCGATCGCTCTTTTGGGCGATCGGCTTTCACAACGTAGATTTTGGATTATCGTAAATGGTAACTGCTCAACTTTCACTGTTCGCCACTTCCCCCGCGGTCGGAACTCTCTACAAAGCCGGTGACTGGGTGAAGCTGCGAAAGAAACCATCAAGTGCCGCCGCTTGGGTGAAGCGAGGCGAAGTATTCAGAATAGAGTCCGTCCATCCCGTTGATGGGAGCATGAGGTTTTGGAATCCGCACATAAACGAATGGGGTTTCTTGTACCCCGACGAAGTTAGTCTCGTTCCAGCCCCAAATGATTCTGTATCAGAGGCGATCGCCCCTGTCGAAGTTGATACAGAATCAAATTCCCCAAATGATTCTGTATCAGAGGCGATCGCCCCTGTCGCAGAGGCGATCGCCCCTGTCGAAGTTGATACAGAATCAAATTCCCCAAATGATTCTGTATCAGGGTGCAAAGCTATATCCACCTACCGACCGCGTGGCACGGCCCGTAGTGGCGAATACTTCCGATTCTCCTACCGCGATGGTTCGCGTATGCGCCACATTCACATCCGCGGGGGAAATACGGATTCGCCGATCGCGCAGGCAAGAGTTGAGGAAGTGCGATCGCTCCTAGCGGCCGGGGCTAAGTCTGCGGAAATTGTGGAGATGCTTCGGGGCGGGGCGTAGCGTAACAATCTCCTCAGATCCATATTCAACTAACTCAAGTGCCCAATCTTTGGCAATTGAATTTGCGTGTTCGGGCGATCGACAAAAATTATTCGAGATTCTGTGAACTTCCCCACCTGAGAATTGCTGGTGGCGCGAAATATTTTAAACGTTCGG
>NZ_JAEQDD010000026.1:0-483 GCF_020737885.1 Microcoleus sp. PH2017_34_RAT_O_A
GTTGTCATTGCCGCCAAGTCCGTAGATAGTGTCGTTGCCACCCAGTCCGTTAATCGACTCGGGGATGCTGCTGCCCATGATGAAATCGGCATTGTTACCCCCATTGACAGTTTTTTCGACGGGGTTGGGGGTAATGGTAGCAGGGTCAAGTTGCGGGGCCTTGAGGCTATCAAGCACGCAAGCATCGGAGGTGGGAGTGGGAGTTGGCGCGGGTGTTGGTGTCGGCGCCGGAGTTGGTGTGGGAGTGGGAGTCGGCGCGGGTGTCGGAGTTGGCGCCGGAGTTGGTGTGGGCGTTGGTGTCGGCGCGGGTGTCGGAGTTGGCGCCGGAGTTGGTGTGGGCGTTGGAGTCGGCGCGGGTGTCGGAGTTGGCGCCGGAGTTGGTGTGGGCGTTGGTGTCGGCGCGGGTGTCGGAGTTGGCGCCGGAGTTGGTGTGGGCGTTGGTGTCGGCGCGGGTGTTGGTGTCGGCGCCGGAGTTGGTGTGGG
>NZ_JAEQDD010000026.1:532-45309 GCF_020737885.1 Microcoleus sp. PH2017_34_RAT_O_A
AGTCGGCGCGGGTGTTGGTGTCGGCGCCGGAGTTGGTGTGGGAGTGGGAGTCGGCGCGGGTGTTGGTGTCGGCGCCGGAGTTGGTGTGGGAGTGGGAGTTGGCGCGGGTGTTGGTGTCGGCGCCGGAGTTGGTGTGGGAGTTGGAGTTGGCACGACTCCATTGGTGTATTCAAAAGAGCCGCTGTCAACGATCGCCCCTGGAATAGTATCGCCATCTTGAGGGCGAGTCACGCCGCGTTGATCCAAAGCCGGTGCGCCACTTGCAACCCCTTTATCAATTGCTGGACTTCCTAATAGCAGAGGCCTGACGAAAGCGCCGTTGATGTTTTGCAGGGGGCCGAGTTTGGGATCTGCGAGAGTCACACTTGCCGTAGCATTGACATCGCTGCCGTCATTGGGGTTTTTGGGCGGCCACTGAAAATTCCCTCCTTGATCGCTATATTGGGCGGTGACGTGTTGCTGAATTCCCCAAGGGTTTCCTCCGTTAGCCGCTGTATTGTTGGAAAGAACCGTGTTTTTGAGGGTGACATTATTGGCATCGGCGAAGATACCTCCACCAACCCAACCGGCACTATTATCGGCGATCGTCGTGTTGACAATAGTTGTGCGTGCACCAAGAGTCATGGCACCGCCCAGTTTGTTGAAATCACCAGCAGCAAACGCGGTGGAGTTGCCAGAAAACGTGCTGTTAGTAATCGTAGCAGGGGCATTTCGCATCCACAGGCCACCACCTTGATTGTTGGCTTTGTTGCCAGCAAAGCTAGTGTTGGTAATAGTCAATCCCTGGTTGGTGCTGTCGCTCAAAACCGTTACCGCACCACCGTTTCCAGGATTTCCACCGCCGGGACTGCCTGTTAGCGCCATAACTTCGTTATTTTGGAAGGTGGTGTTTTCCAAAATTACATTGTCTTGGCTGCCCGTGAACAGATAAGCTGCACCTCCTTCACCTCGACCTTTATTGTTCTGAAATACGCTATTGGTAATCTTGATTGTGCCGGAAGCTTCATTTAGACCGCTGGCTCTGTCTGTGTAAATAGCGCCACCGTTACCCCTTAAACCAGGATTACCTTGACCTGTTGCGTAAGAGGCTGCGCTGGTGTCGTTGCCGATGAATCGCGAATTGTCAATTGTTAACTTGCCCTGAAGGCTGTTAATTGCCCCACCGTTAATTCCCTTGTTGTTGGTGAAGTCGCTGTTGGTGACAGTAAAAGCTTTGGAGCTCAAAAAGCCGATCGCACCTGCACCGCGTTCGTCATTACCCCCCGTCGCGATGTTGCCGTTGAATTTACTGTTCGATACTGTCAGGGTATTGTTGAAATTACCGAAAATTGCGCCACCGCCTTTATCGGCAACGTTGTTATTGAACTGAACATTGTCTACTGTGAGCCTTACTTCGTCGGTTGTGCCGATCGCGCCACCTGTCCCAGTCGTTTTACCATTGGCAAGAGTGAGATTTTTGACTGCAAAATTTGTCGCAGTCACAACGTTTGCATTGACAAAAAAGGCACGGGATGAGTTGTTACCGCTGATGGTTAAACCCGCTGCACCGGCGCCGTCAATGGTGAGGTTTTTGCCAACGGGAATATCGATTTGACCGCTGGTAAGGGCGATGGTTTGACCAGCTAGACCAGGAGCGAAGGTAATTGTGTCCCCGGCAACAGCGGAGGCGATCGCAGCTCTCAAGGAACCTGCTCCGCTATCGCTATTACTCGTGACGACGATAGTAGCTAAATCACCTTGGTAATTTGCCATCACATCGGAGTTCAAGGCTAAGTCCGATTCAATTTGACCCTTAGAAAATTCTAAATTCCAGTCGCCGTCTTTACCAGTAATGTTGGTGGATGCGGCAACGTCAGCCCCCGTTAATTGGCTTAACTTGTCAACGAAATTAGCGCCTGTACCTGCTGCTACATCGCAGCCGTACAGCATGATGTCGGCTTCTGGAGCTAGTGAAGTCTGCCACTTTTCCAACTGGCTTTTGTATTGATCGATGTTATCTGAACCCAGAGCGGTATTACCGAGTTGCAGGCTGCCAGAACTGCCGTGAGAAATAATGTGTACCGAGTCGATCGCCCCGTTGGTAGAGGCGTAGTTTTCAATTTCAGACGTAATTTGTTGGATGCCATTTTTGGTGCTATCGAGGATTACTACCTGCTGCCCAGGTAGCACTCCCGCTGCAATTGACTCGTAATCTTCCACCCCGGAATCAATGAATACTAAGGAACGTGGGTGCAATTTTTCCAAAGAAGATTGTGAGTTGGTTTGAGCGAATGTAGAACTCATTTGTGATACTCCATTAAGGGCGTTATTGGTAGATACAGCCCAGGAGTGTTCTTATCAGTCTTATTTGAATTCATATTAACACCTATTTTGAAAATAGTGCAACATTTACTAATCAATTATTTAAATGTTTTATTTTCCGGATTGTACTTACTTCCGCTTGTAGTTACTCAATTTTTTGGTGAGGATTGTTGAAATATCTAACAAATATGTGGCGCATATTCAAAAAAATCCAGCTTTTTTGAAGCCGGACTTTTTCAGCATTATTGGCTGCAAATACCGATAATTATAGGCATTAAAAAATGGGTGCAACGGTAATTACTTACTGAGTAACCCCTCTAAATTAGATTTACTATTGTTGATTTTACTCAGATAATTTGCGTAGATAGACACGGTTTAGTCGTGTCCATACCTGTATTAGGTCAAATTTTAAAATGAATTATATAATACATTTTGAATAATTCAGCCAATTAAAACAAAGAATGCAACTTTAGGCGCGATCGAAATTACCAGAAAGAATTGGTTGAAAGCCGGAGTCCCGGGAGTAATTAAAAGAAGACTATTCATTACTCCAATCCTCGGACTTCCCGGTAGAGGTCGCCCTCAACCCAACGACCGGCTTTTCGGGCAAGCTGTCAACTGTCAACTGTCAACTGTCAACTGTCAACTGAAGAGCGACCTCAGTCATCCCCACTTTGAAAATCTAAAATTGTACGAGATAGGCTGCGTGGCTGGCTAGATTTTTGAGACACCAGAATACTGATACCAAGTAGGTTTGGTGGCATTTACTAAGCATCAAAACAGTCTGAGATTAAGTGCCGATTAATCATCGCACTTAAGTTGTTTGCGCGCGGGCACAGGAACTTTGCGGAGTTGGGCCGTCACTACACTACAAAGGCTATGAGAATTATTCAACGGGAGTTGATACGATCGATCGCAGATTCAGTCAGATCGCATCCTCGCGCCCCGTCAGGCGGTTAATGACAATTCCATTGTGGCCAATCACCGTGTTTTACGCTCCACAGCCTCAATTACATTACTCTCCTTAGCAAACAACCGATCGCGCGCGCGGCCGTTGCTGAGTGTGTCGCTATCTCGATCGGCATAACACGAACCCAGTCCGTTTTTGTCACTCAGGGAACTGTGCCATTTTAGCAATTGGCTGTCATCTGGTTCGAGGCAATCTGAACTGCCGCCAAAAATTGTGCAAACTTTGTCAATCTCTCTAATCAGGATAGAGGCATATTTTTGAAGTGCCGAGATAACTTGCTGGATCCCGTCAGACATAGACTTGACTAAAATTACTGCAAGCGTCGCGAAAATCCCAGAGACAAAATATCCGCCGTCAATGATGCTGGAGTCATTAAATGCAAAACTTCTGGATCCGGGATTTTGGTATTCCGAGGCGGGATTGGTTTCCGTCAAAGAAGTGAACATATTCCTTCCTCCAAAAGGGTGTTGGCTGGTAGATGTACCCTTGGAGTCAGAGCGTTGGAAACAGGCAGGAACTAGGTTGGTTTGGCTCGCGGCTATTGCACTCATCTATCAGTTTCGCCTATTTCTCTGGTGCTGCCATCCGCGATCGCACGGAATTTATATTTTCTGTATTTTCCCCAATTGGCGATCGGTCAGTAATTACCGATCTAATCGAGTATCCTGTAGGTGACCGCTTCAACAAAGAGTCCTCCAAACCCCCCGATTCCGATCGATCGACCCCATCTAACATCTCAAACCTCAAATGCTCGCTCGCAAGTTAGGTACGTAGTTGCGCTTCAGCGCTCTTTCAATATATAAGAGCGCCCAAGCGCAACTACATACCTTAATTACGTAGTTGCGCTTCAGCGCTCTTTCAATATATAAGAGCGCCCAAGCGCAACTACGTACCTTATGAAGTACCTTATATTTAATGTCAAAGTTGCCTCCGGCCCGACAACACCACCGTTCACGAGTCTGTAGTAGAGGGCGGTTTCTTTCCCGCATTCCGAATATTAATAATCTTGTTGAGCGCCTCGAACCAAAAACCAGCTCCCATAGAAATCGCTACGCCACTCAACATCCAACCAAACAATTTTGCCATCAAAGCCGGCAACAATACATTCCCCTGGGCGTCTAGTTCTAACCTGTTCGGTTCGCTCCAGCCAAAAGGTAGAGCTACATTATCCAAAGCTCGATCGACCTGATTTTGAACTTTTGTGAGATTGGTTAAATTATCCAATTTTGTGTTAGCATTTTTTTCCACCAATTGCTTAGCGTACAAATTAACAGTCGATCGCAACATCGAATCCTTCGACAACCGATTAACAATATTAATGCTATCAGCGTTAGCAGCCAGGGCGATCGTAGTTCCGAGCAAAATCGCCACCCCTCTAGAATTCCGCTTGTAAACCCCCGAAGCACGCTCCATCGATCGATCGAACCAACCTTCAATTTCTTTCTGAAACCGCTGCAACTGCTCTTGAGTATCTCCACCGCCTGTTTCAGCGCGCTGCGCCAAAATATAAAGACTGCGTTTCAAAGATTCTGGCATACTGTCCAAGGTTTCTTGAATTTGTTTGTAAATCGGACTCTCCTCTTTCTCATCCATAATTTGTGCTACCGTATCCTGAGTTTTCCTAACTTTCCTCACCGTATTTAACAAATTGCTCAAACTCGGTTGCAGTTGCGCCCGCAACGCCGCCCGCTCAAACTCGCTATCAAAACTCGCCTTAATAAAAGCCATCTGTCTCTGAAATTCTCTTCCTCCCTGCTCGGTTTCGGGCAGATAAACCTGAGAATCATTAATATAAAATCCCAACTTTTCCGACATTCGATCCAAACTGTTGTTCAAACTTCCCAAATCGTTTTTATAATCTTCAACAACTCTATTGAACTCCGCAGTCAGCCAGCCAAATTCTTGCTCAATAATTGGTTTAGTAGACTCCGGCAGATTCAGACCCTCTCCAATCACTTGAATTTGTGCCAACTGTAAATCTTTAAATCTTTCCAGTCTGCTTTTAGACAGCGATTCCACCAAAGGAGAAATTTTTAAAGTATCCAAAAGACTCGCAGCAAAACTATCGGCTGGAATATAAGACGGCCCTGTTGATTTATTGCCAAAAACATTCTTAGTACCAGTCATTCGGCGGTATAAATCTCCCATGCGGTGGGTAAACGAACGAAATCCCTGTGATAGAAGACCTTTCGCTCCTTGATTCAAATCCTTGATAATCGGATTGGCATAAATTGAATTTGCCAACAGTCCGACTCGCTGCAATTGCAGCGGATCTTTGGTGGCTTCGCTGCCTCCAGAAATTAGCACCTCGATCGACTTCTTTAAATGTTCCGCCCGCCACTGCAAAACAGTAGCAATCAGTTCCTGAATTTCGGAAGCTAGCAAGCTTAAAGTCAGGTAGATAAACACTAAGCCAATTATAATATCTATGATTACAGGTAAGTTCATGGTATTGCCCCGATCGCAAATAACTGCTGTATAAGTTTACCTTCTCTTTGGGACGCTAAAAACTCTCTTAAGTTATGTCAGAAATCTTTCGATTCCTAAGCCGCAAACCGAAAACTCGCTTCAATGACAGCTTGACAGACAAACTGTGGATGCTGGCTTTTCTGTTGGCTGCGGTGCTGATTTTCGCGCTGAATCTGGGCGGCGTGGCGTTGCGGGATTGGGATGAAGGGATTGCAGCCCAGGTAAGCCGCGAAATTTGGCGCGGTAATTTAAATTGGCTGTATCCGACGATCGGCTCTATGCCTTATTTAAACAAGCCGCCGCTGGTACACTGGCTGATCGGGCTGTGTTTTCGCGTCGGTGGTGTCAGCGAATTGACGGCGAGGTTGGTACCGGCAATGCTGACAGCTTCTTCTGTGCCACTTCTTTACGCCATTGGCAGGGAGTTGTTTCCCAGACGCTCGATCGCCATTTTTTCGGCTCTCGTTTATCTGACGCTGCTCCCGGTACTGCGGCACGGACGTTTGGCGATGTTAGACGGAGCAGTTTTGTGTTTTTTGCTGTTTGCGATGTGGTGTTTGGTGCGATCGCGCCGCGACTTGCGCTACGCTTTGGGCGCGGGGATTGGCTTCGGACTCATTTGCTTGACTAAAGGCGTGATGTTGGGGCTGCTACTGTGCGCGATCGGCTTTGTTTTCCTGGTTTGGGATACCCCGCGACTGCTAACTTCTGGGTATCTTTGGGGCGGATTGGCGATCGGAACTTTGCCAGTAGCTGCTTGGTATTTTGCCCAATGGCTGCACTACGGCCAAGATTTCATCAACGCTAATTTATTTAACCAATCTTTCCGGCGCATTTGGGAACCCGTAGGCAATCACAAAGGCCCGCCCTGGTATTATCTGTTAGAAATTTTAGAATCAGCATGGCCGTGGCAGTTATTTTGGCTGCAAGGGCTGCGCTTGAGTTGGGAAAATCGCAATTTTCCCGGTGCAAAATTAGTATTAGTTTGGACGGGAGTATATCTGCTGGCTATTTCTGTGATGAATACCAAATTACCTTGGTATGTTTTGCCAGTTTATCCAGCTTTTGCTTTGGCAGTTGGTAGCTATCTCGCTGAAGTTTGGGAACAAATGTCAGTCCCGGAAGAATCCGCAAAAGATGAAACAGAAGAATATTTTAATGCTATATCTCTGTTGCCTCATCCGGCAATTTTGGTAGTAATAGCCGTAGTTGGTGTCGTCGGCTGCGCGTACTTCAGTGGCTGGATACGGCTGGGCGGACAAATTGTGTCCCCCCAGGGCGATTTGCAGTTAATGCTGATGTTTGTAGCTTTGACAATGGCGCAAGCCGCCGTATTGCTCCACCGCAAAGACCGACAGTTTCTGTTAGTTTTAATTTGGGGAACTTACGTTACGCTGTTAGTATTTGTCGCTTCCGATAACTGGGTTTGGGAACTCGCGGAGGATTATCCAGTGAAGCCGATCGCCGAAATTGTCCGCCAAGGAACCCCAGCCGGCCAGCAAGTCTTTACATCTCATAAATTACCTCGTCCGTCGCTGAATTTTTATAGCGAGAGACAAGTTATTGTCGCCGACAGCCCGACGCTACAACAGAAATGGCAAACTCTCCCGCCACCTTATTTTTTGTTAGAGAAACCTGTTTTAAAACATCTAGGTTTGAAGAATGCTGAGGTTGTCAAAACAGCAGATGATTGGGTTTTAGTAACTAGAAAATAAGCGATCGTGTTGCCAAAAGATACCGTAGGAGCGGGTTTCACCAACCATATGTACCATTAATTGATAGAATAAATAAACCCGCCCCGCCCGACAAATAACCTCGACCGACATCATTTTTATTTGATTTTCCACAATTATTGTAGGGGCGAGCTCACCAACCATCTGTGCCGCTAACAGACAAAAACAATAAACCAGCCCTGCCCAACAAATAACCTCGATCGACATCATTTTTCTGCGATTTAAATGCGCTAATTCCGCTCTCGGTTAATGAAGATTATTCGTCTGTTTAGGGCGGGTTTATAGAGATAGTCTGTCAATTTTAAATTTGGTTGGTGAACCCGCCCCTACAGGATTTTGGTGAACAGGAATCATTAACCCGCTTCGCCCGAAAAAAAATATCGATCGCCTTTTAGAGGAATGGAATGTTCATTTTTGAAAATATTTTAGAAGTAGTAGAGTTTCCAGAAAAATGTTATACTAAACAAAAGTATTAGTTAAATGATCTGCGATCGAACTATGCAACTTACCGAACAGCGATACTACTCGACCGAGGAATATCTAGCACTAGAGGAGGCTGCTGAGTGCAAAAGCGAATATATTGACGGTGAAATATTTCCTATAGCCGGTGGCTCTACAAATCACAATCGGATTGCTGGCAATTTCTACGCGGCGTTAAATTTTGCTTTCAAGACTGAAGATTATGAAGTTTTCATGAGTGATGTCCGCTTGTGGATGCCCAAGAGGCGCATCTATACCTATCCCGATGTGATGGTAGTATGTGGCAAGCCGGAATATTATAATAACCGCACGGATATGATTACTAATCCCAGAGTGATTATTGAGGTTTTGTCAGAGTCAACTAAAGGATACGATCGCGGCAAAAAGTTTGAGGGATACCGCACGATTCCCACGGTTGAGAAATATTTGTTGCTGGATCAAAATCGGAAATATATCGAACATTTTTCTAAGACGGATAATAAGCGATGGTCGTTTGCTGAGTACAATGAATCGGATGAGTCGATCGCGCTTGCTTCAGTATCCTTTGAAATTTCTGTGGCAGATATCTATAATAAGGTGAATTTTGAAGAGGTAGATGCAGAAATCGCACCGGAAATTGGAGAAGTTTGATTCGGTGAATTTGTGGCAGATTTATTGGCGGGCGATCGCACTTTTTGTCGTAAAGGGCGATCGCCGTAGCCCGTAGCCAACTTGTGTCATTATACGATGAGCCATAATAGACAAGACCGCAACTCTTGTAGTGCGATCGATTAACCAGCAACTATTGGAGAGTTTGATTTATGCTAATTGAGAAGATCGTTCAAGAATTACAAGACATCCCCGAAGACAAACTCGCAGAAATCTATGACTTGATTCACTATTTTCGCCTTGGATTAGGACGAGAACAGCCACAGCCGCGCACCCCTGGTTTACTGACGGGAAAACTCGGTGATGCTTTTTTTGAACCGCTACCATTCGAGGAACTGGAACAATGGGAATAAGCTACCTCATTTCGCGCATACTTGACAAAAAAAATTAGCTTAGCTAAGATAAAGTTTAGTTGAAATTGCCTATAACATATGCACATAATCAGCTACCGGCAGATGCGTGAATATAGCGAAAGTCATGCTGATTGTCTGGAAGCCCTGGATAACTGGTTTAAAATTGCTAACAAAGCTAAATGGTCAAATTTAGTTGAAGTGCAATCTGTTTTCCCTAAAGCTGAAGCCGTGGGAGGTTTTACGGTTTTTAACATCAAAGGTAACAACTATCGATTGATAGTTAGTATCGATTATGAAAGCCAGTTAATTTATATCAAATACATTTTTACTCATGCTGAATATGATAAGGAGAAATGGAAAAATGACCCTTATTTTTAATTCCGATAAATACAAAGAGTTATTGTCTCAATATCAGCCTAAAATAATTAGAAATGAAGCTGATAATGAAAAAGCTTTAGTGGTTGTGGAAGAGTTGATGCACCGTCGCGATCGCACTCCTGAAGAAGATGAGTTATATGAATTGTTGATTGCATTGATTGAAAAATTTGAGCAAGAATACTACGCACCGGGAGCAACGGCTACACGTCGTTCACTGTTGTTGTTTTTGATGGAACAGCGATCGCTAAAACCTGCGGATTTAGTGGGAATTATTGGCTCTGAAGAAGGAGTATATCAACTGGTTAACGGTGAGGGATATTTCAGCAAAGAGCAGGCGTTGATTCTGGGTAGTTTGTTTCATGTAGAGCCGAGTTTATTTACTAATTAGCTGATGGATGTAGTGGGATTAAGGGCGATCGCACTTTTTGTCGTTAAGGGCGATCGCATTTTTTTGAACCACAGACGAGCGCTGGTTTTTGTCAAGATTGCAAAATGTATTGACTGATAATATTTTTGAATTCTTGAGGAGATTCTTTGGCAATCGCCGCTCCTAAATCTGGACGCACAACCCACCACCAAACCAGTTGCTCTAAACGATCGGCAGAATCTTCATTAGGACACCATTCGATCGTACCTTCATTGACACCAATAATGTTGGCACAAAGGTCATTAGCAATGCTAACGCGATCGTCTAGTTTTTCAAACTGTACGATGTCTTGCCAGCTAATTTCATTGGGAATAGAATTTAGAATTGATTGGATATCTAGAGTCAGCATTAAACTGTTCCTCCGAAAGCTATAATAACTCTAATGCCAAAGTCTTGTTGTTCTGCAAAAGATTGAGTGCTGAGCCATCCTCTCACGGTTAGAGTGATCGTACCTGTGAGTTCAGGTTGGAGGGAGTTGTAGAAATTGGTAATTTCCTGATGAATTGACCCAGTACCGTGTTCGAGTCGGACGAGATTGCCTGTATTGTGTATTGCTTGAGCCCCGAATCTCTGTAAATTTGATGTTGTTTGCCCAACTATATGATGCCACGCTAACCCCGATCCTGCCACCCCCATCGTTCTTTTGAATTCACCAAAAGTTTGAAACCCTTGTCCGGGTCTTATAGGTGAAATGATTGTCCTTGATGCTAGTTCTCTAGCTAGTCGTCTCGCTATTTCTCGTCGAGTTTCGTCTGTCATTTATGCGAGTTAGCTTTGACTAATTTGACTTAATCCTATCATGGATGAAGGGCGATCGCTCTTTTTAGCAAGCGCAGATAAACGGAATGGATGCGGATAGATAAAAACGCGATTTATCCGTATTATGACTTACGCATAGGGCCCAGAAACCGGGTTTTTGCGAAAATACTTCGCCGAAGCCAACAGATTCGGTAAAAACCCGGTTTCTTTGTCGGAGCGCATAAGTCCTGCAATACTTATTCTAGGGCTTTAGTGCGTTACTGACATCCGCGAATATTCCTTCTAATTCCTGACCATTCATTAGCTAAACTAGATTGAGAACTAGAAATTTTCCGACCCAACATTTGAGGATTTCTTTCATAGAAAATCAGGTCGGCTTTATAGTCACATATTTTTACTTTGTCGTTGGTGTTTGAAGGTGTACCGTAGTTAGAAAAGTTGGCTAGTTGTTCAATAGACATCATACTCTCATTCGTGCGAGCACCAATTACCCATGTAGGATAGGTAAAAACTCTGGCTCTTTGGCACTGCGAATTAAATTCACCATTTCTACCATTGGGGTAGCATTCAATGTATTGAACTTGGCTGAAGGAATCTCCGAACAATTGCGCCTGTCTTCGAGTGTAAGGACACCAAGAAGCGCCATATAGCTTAGCGCCTGCTTGTTTGAGATGGTAGGCTAGAGATGCGGCGGTTTGTGCAGTGGCTGGTTTTACTAGACTGGTACAATCTATGCCAATTGCACTGATTAGGGCTAGTATTCCTAATATCTTGAATTTTAGTTTAATCATGATTCAAGGTCTATGAGAGGGTTGGGATTTAAGGAAGGTGGTTGTGGGGAAGTGTGGGTATTGGGGATTGTTTTTAAGGGCGATCGCACTTTTTGTGTTAAGGGCGATCGTACTTTTTGTCGTAAGGGCGATCGCACTCATTAATATTGCGATGACGAAACTCTTGGGCGACTTTCCTACAGCATCATCCTATCTGGGTGATTGGGTCATTCAGCGGTATAGTAAACAAGGAATTTTTCACAATGTCTGGCTGCGTGTTGATGACGACACCAAAGATGTTTGTATAGACACCAAAAATTTCATTCGTTTCTGTGTATTGGATAATAGTGTCTGCAATGCCATCTTGATTCACCTCAGTAGGGGTGAAAGTGAGAATGTCTATCGGTACGCCTCCATTGATGCCAATTAGATCGCCTTCACTCGCATTGAAGTCAAGTAACCAATCAGCAGTAGCAGGATTGGTTTCTTCTATACCTGTATCTGTTCTTAAGATAAAAACATCTGTCCCGCTGCCACCAGTTAGCCGATCTGTTCCTTTTTCACCAATTAAAATATCGTCTCCGTCATTGCCAAAAATTTCATCATTGTTTTGTCCACCCCGCACTAAATCATTGCCAGGGCCTCCTGAGATGAAATCATCACCTTCATTACCGTTGAGAATGTCATTGCCATCGTCACCTAAAATGCGATCGTTTCCTTTTCCGCCTCGCAGGTAATCATTGCCAACAGCACCTTCGATAGTATCAGCACCTCTGGCTGCGAATACTACATCAGTTACAGGCGATCCTAAGATTTTCTCATTTTTATCAGAACCTTGCACACCTCCCGGATTTTCAGCCATTATTGCTTGAGTAATCTGAAATGTAGTTCCTGTATCTGTTGGGGGATTGACTTGGCTGGCACTTCTTATTGTTCTTGGAGCACCTATTAGAACATCTACTACAGCCCCTGCTAAGGGGTAAACTAGATCTCTCAAAATTCCATTTTTTGCATCAGCAATTGTGTTTCTAAAGCCCTTAACAGCCTCTTTAATATCATTGCTAAATTGACGAAGCGTCTGTTGATCCTGAGTAAAAATACTCACTGGTACGATTTTACCAAATAAATCAGCGGTAGCTGTGCTATTCTCCGGTGAATCAAACTGTCCTACAGGTTCTCCATTTGAAGCAAACCCATATAGATCGAGGGTATATTCAACATTTATAACCTTAATCCTCTCTTGGGATAAACCCGCACCTGAAAAAGTTAGGCGATCTGCATCCAGAACTGCATCCCCAGTTGTGTTATTTGTTGCTTGATTTTTGATTGCAAAATTAAACGTCTGGGGGATATTTTCTGGTTGGGTTATCGAAAGATTAATGTTAAGAGTTGTATCTATTAATCTGGGTGAGTTTTCGGCATTTACTCCATTCTTATAAGTAAGTTTACCAAGATTAAAAAGCATATTTGTTGGTGTAGTAAAGGGAGCTCCGTCAAACTGCACAAAACTCACAAATTCAGGTATACCTAAACTAAATTTATTGCTGCCGCCTCTAAAAGTACCAGTGGTTGAACCTGTGAAATTTGGGTTGGTAGTATCAACATCTATATTGCCTGTTCCTGGAGAACGCAACCGATTTGAATCCAATCTCGTCCCATCCGCTAGAGTATAAGACCCTCCCTTTCTGAAGAATGTGTCCTGTTTGTAAGAAGAGCCATGACTACCAACAAGAGGGGTTTCTCCTGGTTGCGTCGGTAAATTTTTATTAAAATAGAAATCTCTTGTTCCTATGGGATCTTGGTATCCTAATTTACTGGTATGGAACGCATTCACTTGCTTAGCATCAGTAGGGTCTAGGCGATCGCTTGGAGGAACTGGTTCTTCAATCATATTAGTTCCTCCTTCTATCTGTCTAGCTCTGATCTTAAAACCAGATCCAGCAGGATCTAAAGCGGTGATAAGATTTATCAGATTACCTGTTAGTTCTCGATACTTAGCGCCAGCAGAACCAACGATATGACCCCCTAAACTATGACCAATCAGTTCGAGTTTTTTAGGGTTAACACCAATATTGTTCAGATACTCACCGAGCTTTTGACCTGCTTCTTTTGTATTTGCAGCAGCTTTCGAGTAATCAGTCTTAGCACCACTTTCCCAGTCCATCGCGACAATATTAGCATTAGGATCTTGCTCTCGGATAACTTGAGCTTTCTCTGCTACCCAGTCAGCAGGCGTAAAATTATTCTTTGCGTTACCACCTGTATTATTCCATCCATGAGTTATTACATAAGTATTCTGATTTGGATCAATGGGTCGTGACTGGAAACCGTTATTCCCCCATGTATTAAAGTTAATCTCTCCAAAACTAGCCTGTACCATGATTCAAACTCCTTCTGAATGTCAATATTGAACTAAGCTATTGAAAAAACTGATAACTAAATTAGATCGGTCTTTCACTCATCCCTTACAGGGGAAACAGTATAAATAACAACTATTTACCCAAGAATTTAGAAACCGATACCTAACTGCAAGGCAAATGCTTACTCACCTTGGCTTCACCCCGATCTGTAGCCGCGAGCTAAGCTCATCCTCTGACAATAATCCCTAATCCTTGCTCTGTATCGGCTCAACGGCTCATCATTTGGCTCAACATAAAAAGCTCATTTGGCTCATTTAGCTCATTTGGCTCATTTAGCTCACCAAATCTGGTAAAATTGCCTCAAGGAAAAATCGTAATATGTAAATACCAATGGCAGGCTTGCTCAGAGCATCCGAAGAAGGATTGAAAATCATTGATATGGTGCGACGCAATCTCGAATGGAACAAAACTGAGGATACTTGGTGTCTTGCAGCTTTAATTTCAAAAGCCACCTTAAAGCGTTTTTGGAGTCGAAAAGGAATTAGACGAGAGAACTTTATCAATATTTGCCAAGCAGTAGAAATAGAAAATTGGGAATACATTGCTGAGGGCTACAAAAATATAAAAACAGAACCACTCTTTGTCGCCGCGATCGCAGATATCCCCCTAGACAACCAAAACGATCGCACTTTCCCCCTCCCAGAAAACTTACCCCCCGTCAGAAATTGGGTACAGCGCACCAAAGAAATCGACATCTTAAAAACTACGATCGTTAACTCCGATATCACCGCCATCTCAATTGTCGGATTACCCGGAATCGGAAAAACCACCCTCATCAGCCAACTAATTCGCCAACTCCACACCGAAAAAACCCCCTTCACCTGCGCCGCTTGGCAATCATTGCAATCCGCAACAGGCAAAGCACCCCCCTGCGATCGCACAATTGACTCCCTGCTATTCACCCTCTCCAACGGCGACATCACCACCGCCGTCACTCCTCAAGAAGACTCTTTCCAAAAAATCGAAAAGCTGATAAAAATTATTAAAGCTAAACCTTGCTTAATTGTATTCGATCGCGCCGACACACTTTTGAAAACAGGAGAAGCCAAAGCCGCCGGTTATTTCGCAGACGATTGTGCAGAATATGCTTGGTTATTCAAACAACTATTAGAAACAGAACATCAAAGCAAAATCCTCTTCACCAGTCGCGAAAGCTTGGCAGAATTGCCGCCAACTGTCACCCGCGAAATCCAGCTAAACGGATTGGATCGAGATAGCGCAATTTCCCTATTGCAATCTTTTAATCTGACAGCAAATGCAGAGGAATTAGCGGAAATGGGCGATCGCTATTCAGGACATCCCAAAGCCTTACAACTCGTAGCAGCCTTGATTCGAGATGACACCGAATTTCAAGGAAATGTCGGGAATTTTTTACACCAGAGAGACTGGTTGCTGATTCGAGATATTGAAAGATTGATTGAGAAAATCCTAGCGCGTCTCAGCGAAGGCGAGCAAACTTGTCTCAGCCGAATTTCTGTCTATCAAACCTCAGAATATCCGCTATCTTTTGCAGGAATTAGCGCTCAAATGCCAGAAGTTAGCAAATACGAACTTAAAGAAAATATTATTCAAGCACTCAAACGCCGACAATTGCTATATTACGATCGCCATCTCAAATCCTATCAGTTGCATCCGCTAATTCGAGAAAAGGGCGAACATCTGCTAAATCAAAATCCTGAAAATGTCCGTACAGCGCACAGCCAAGCTTATAATTATTATATCAGCATTCCCCTCAAGCCGGAATCGGAATGGCAAGATATCGAGGATATTCAGCCCTTAATCAGAGCGCACTATCATGCTTCTCAAGCACAAGATTTAGATGCAGCAAATGCGATTATTTCTGAAGTTTGTGAGTATCTGCGGCAGTGGAATTGTGCAGGATTAGTGTGTGGAAATATAGAGTTGCCATTGCTAATCGAAAAACCTTATTTCACAAACTAGACATCGTAGAAACAGCCATAGTTCAAGACCAGTCGATCGAACTTTACTGTCAAAGCAATTATAGCTTTTCTCAAAAAGATGAGGTATGACTGAGAGCTTGTATAATACCATTTTTCAAATATCCGATAGAGTTCGAGGACGACAAGAGATTGCAATTTATCGACTTTCCCTGTTTGCTAAAGTCTGTGATAATACCAGTTTTAAATGAAATAACAGTATTCTTGTCCCCCCTTTACAAGGGGGGGGCTAGGGGGGGTCGAAGGCTGTTGCACAATTTTATAAAAATGGTATAACTTTTAAAAAATGGTATAAGAGGGCTGAAGCCCAACAACGTACCTCATCATGTTTATCGCGTGGATTTGCCCGATTCAGGTTAATTATTATTCTGTGACTGTCTAGCTGTATTCCCGTTCTATTTTCAAGGCCGTTTCGACTCTTTGATACTCGGCCTCAACCTGTTCTAAAAGCCCGGATTCCATCCCAGATAAAGGCTTATTTGCCTCTGTCCCCATCCGGCCCATGATTTCGAGTTCCTCGCACAACTCAAACAAGTGAAAAGCACCGAGAGTACCGCTAATTGATTTCAAAGAGTGAGCAGTTCGCCGCAAAGCTAGCGGATCGGCGTTGCACAGAGCCACGGAGATGCCTTGCAGCAGTTCGGGGGCTGTTTCGAGGTAAAGGTCGATCGCCTCTTCCAAAGCTTCGACATCTCGCAGTCCCTCTATAATCTTGGCACTCAGACAATCGCCGTTTTGTGACAAAGCCCGATCGACATTTGATGCACCCCACCTGACGGCGGAGGACGAATTGGGCATAGTCACTTGTTGATTTTCCCCAACAGCAGCATTCGTTAGCGCAGCCCTCGAAGAGGATCGCACTTCTAATTCACTTGTTCCTACTGTCGGTTCAATCTGCGAGCTCACACAAAAAATCGGCTGCGGGCAATCGAATTCCCCATTTGAGCGAGATTTACACGCGCTCAAAGCTCGCACCAACTCCTCAATGGCGATCGGCTTACTCAAATAGTCGTCCATCCCCGCAGCCATGCACTCTTCGCGATCGCCCTGCATCGCATTTGCCGTCATCGCCACAATCCAAGGCCTCGTCCATTTTAGATTTTGCATTTTGGATTTTGGATTGTTAGATTGCTCATCACTAAATTCGGGATTGGGGATTTTGGATTTTGGATTGTTAGATTGCTCATCACTAAATTCGGGATTTTCGATTTGGGATTTTCCATTGTTAAATTCCTCCTCACTTATTGAAACTTCTGATTCTTCCCTGGCATTTTCTAAGTTCAAAGCCGCTGAAAATCCCTCCCGGATGCGACGGGTAGCTTCCAAACCGTCCATTTCCGGCATTTGCACGTCCATCAGCACAACATCGTAAGGCTGGCGGTGCAAAGCTTCGAGCACTTCGATACCATTTCCTGCCACATCCGCCCGATACCCCATCCGCTGCAAAATTTGCAAAGCCACCTTCTGATTCACCAAATGATCGTCAGCCAACAGAATCCGCAGCGGTAAATTCTCGGCCAGCACGGGTATGCTTTGCAATAAAGGCCCGCTGGTTCGCTGCACTCTAATTTCAGCAGTCTGTTTCCCAAAAATATTGATTAAAACATTGTAAAGCTGAGATTGTTTGATCGGCTTGTTCAAAAAGGCAGCAAAATCCACCTCAATCGTAGGGGTGTTAATTTCTTGTCTGCCGATCGAAGTTAGCATCACTAACGGCAACTTTTGGCACTCGGGATACAGGCGAATTTCCGCAGCTAAAGCCAACCCGTCCATTTGTGGCATTTGCATATCCAAAATTGCCAAGTCAAACACCTCTTTAGCCGCGATCCAATCTAAAGCCAAACGAGCCGAAGCTGAAGCCCTAGGCACCATTCCCCAAGACTGAGCTTGGAGAGTCAAAATTTGGCGGTTGGTTGCATTGTCATCGACAATTAAGACTCGCTTCCCAGTTAATTCAGGTTGAGTAGTGCTCAAATTAACTGGTAAGGAACTGTTGCAGCCTGAAACGATCGTGCTGAAATAAAAAGTAGAGCCTGCGGATTTGGGATTTTGGTCGATCGGCTCGCTGCTGAGTAAAGATTTGCTAGAGCCATATTTTTCGGCAATTTCGCAAGATTCTTCACCTGCGATCTCAAAAACTGCCACTTTAAAATCTCCCGGAGGATTGCCAGCCAGACAACCCATACTTTGCACCCACATCCTGCCGCCCATCATTTCGGCTAAACGCTTGCTAATTGCTAAGCCCAATCCCGTACCGCCGTACTGCCTGCTCGTTGAAGAATCAACCTGGCTGAAAGATTTAAACAACCGATCCATGCGATCGCACGGAATGCCGATACCAGTATCTTTAACCGCAAATTGTATTTCGTATACTTTGTGAATTGCTCGTGGTTCGCCATTAATTGCTGGCAGTTCTTGAGCGCCGATCGTGGACACTGCAAGCTTTTTGGCAGTCACCGAAACCACCACTTCTCCCCTTTCAGTAAATTTAACAGCATTGCTGAGCAAGTTGATTAAAATTTGCCTCAAGCGGGCACTGTCACCGATCGCCGTTGGTGGTACGGAGCGATCGATCAAGTAACCCAATTCCAGTTTTTTTTGTGCCGCCTTAGCAGCTACCAAATCGAGAGATTCCTCAATGCAAGTGCGGATGTCAAACGGATGTTCCTCCAAGTCCAATTTGCCCGACTCAATTTTCGAGAAATCCAGAATATCGTTGATCAGCGTCAGCAAAGCATCGCCACTGCTGCGGATAGTTTCTACAAAATCGCGCTGTTCCCGACTTAAGTGGGTATCCAGCAGCAAACCTGTCATGCCGATGACTCCATTCATCGGAGTGCGAATTTCGTGGCTCATGGTGGCTAAAAATTCGCTTTTGGCTTTCGTAGCTGCCAGTGCTTCGTCGCGAGCTTTTGCCAAATCTACGCCTGTTTGCTGGCGTTCTAGTTCGCTGCCCACCCACTGAGCCATCAGTTTCACCAACTCTCTATCTACAGCTCGGAACGGTTCTGTCAGAGGAGTCGGAGCAAAGAAGCATAGAGTGCCGTAAACTTCACCTGCCACCGTGACGGCAGTGCCCATGTAAGCTTCGATGTTGAAGGCAGGATTGGGAGTATTGAAACACAAACCCGAAAACCTCACCGACTCAAAGTACATCGGTTCTTTTGCCATTGCTGTAGCTACGCAAAAGGTTTTTTCCAGATCGTAGATTTGTGATTTGACGATCGACTCATCGGGACATTCAACAGCAATTATTTGATAGTTGTCGCCTTGAATGTGCGACAAAATTCCCACGGAAAGGCCTAAATGCCGGCATCCCATTGCCAGCAGTTCTTCGAGGCGCAAATCAAAGGTAGAAAGGCGGCCCTGCGGGTCTGTACGGGGAGCAGAAGTCACTTGGTACAAAGCTTTAATTGCAGCTTCGCTTTCTCGCAGTTCTTGTTCTGTTTGCTTGCGTACGCTAATGTCGCGCGAAACGCCGATAATTTCTTGCACTCCACCGGTTTCGGGATCGCGGATCGTGCGGCTGGTGGTTTCAAACCAAATGTATTTGCCGTCTTTGTGGCGGATGCGGTAGCTGACGGTGTAAGTAACTGGCAGCGCCAGGACTTTCGAGTGAGCTTTGGCGACGGTTTCTAAATCGTCGGGGTGAAAATAATCGTTGGGAAGGCGCCCAATCAGTTCCGAAGGTTCGTATCCCAGCAAAGCGTGGCTGGCGGGCGAGACGTAGATAAACACGCCTTTGGGGTCGTGTCTGGTAATCATGTCGGTTGAGTTTTCGGCGATCAACCGATAGCGGTATTCGCTCTCCTTGCGTTCGACTTGAGAATTGCCCAATGCTTCTAACATTTGGTTGATGGTGTCGGCCAAGCTGGCGAGTTCATCGCCTCCTGGCATTATTTGAACGCGCAAGTCTGGATCGCCGTTGGCTGCGATGTTGCTGACGCTAGTGCTCAAGTCGGCCAATCTCGCCAAGACTAAGTTTTCTAACAACAGCATGGCGATCGCGCTAAATATTAAACCTACTGCCAATATCGAGAAAGTAAAGAGTTCTAGGGTAGCCTGACCTTGCCTAGAGATTACTCGGTCTACTTCTACTCGCAGCAGCAGCGCTAGCTTGCCCCGGATGTCCCGAATCAGGGCGTATCCTGCGACTACGCTGTCGCTGAGCGGCTCGATTAAAATTTCTACTGATTTGAGGTTGGAAATTTTGAGTTTGAGATTGTCCAAATCCTGCCTGGAGCGAGCCAGCACCTTAGCACCTTGTCCGGAGTAGTTCGTGGCTCCCACTTTAAAATCTAAACTCGGCAATCTAAAATCCACTGACAGGTGAGTCAGTTCCGAAAGCAAACCAATTTCGGTGTTGTCGAGGTAGCGTGCCAGGATCAGCGTCCCCCGCGGCGGGCCTTGAGCGTTGCTGTTGACGATCGGTTTTGAGGCTATCAGCAGCGTGGCTTCTGGCAGGGTGACGACGCCTGTTTTGGCGGGGTACCCCTCCTCAGAACTTGTCTGGGACTCGATCAGCGCCTCGGTCAAGTGCTGTTGCAAGCTTGCCGGAATTGGGATTTCGGTTTTGGATTTCAGGTCAAAACCTTTGCTGAAGATGGTCTTACCGTCGGAGTCCAGCAGCACCAATAAGTTTAATCTCAAGTAAACAAATGTCGAATTTACAAAATTTGACTTGACAAATTCTTGGTTCCGTGTATCGACAAAAGAGTACGTATCATCCCACTCGGCGTAATCTTGAGCGCTGGTGTCTAAATTCGACAAGTCATCATCTAAGGCGTCCAAAGCCCGCGCGACATCCTGGCGGACGTACTGTGCCTCCAGGTTGTTAAAATCGTGCAGCAAAATGGTTGATGCAGTGGCATAGAGAACCACAATCAGGCCGATCAGAGCTGCACCGATGATTAATAGTGTTTTTTTTCGGAGTTGCATGGCGTCGCCCCCCTCACGGTGTTACTAGGCAACTAGCCTGGGGAGGTGTGAGACGTAGGTGGTTTAGCATTGGCGATCGAGCCTGGCCTGCGTGTTTTGACTGTTGTGGGCTCATTTGCAAAAGCCCTCGGTATTTCCAAGGTATCGGGTATCTAGCCCCCCACAGTCAGTGTAGTATTTTCACATCTTTAGTTCCCTTCATTATGCACAACCGATCGCCTGCGAGTCATGAGCTAACCGCGATTTTCAAAAGAAACGGGCGATCGCGCCACGAAAAAACTTCGCGTTTGATACTCGCCCCGCCCTGGGCGGGGTGCCGGTGGCGGTTGACACAACAGGCGTGCTGGATTGAGAACCGCTTTTGATTCGCCCGATCGCAATTCTGTTTTGCTTTACGGTTCGATCGTTCGGAATGCAAGTCCTTCTTCTGGAGGACTTGCATTCCGAACGATCGAACCAGTTGTATAATAGTGAATCGAGGCGACACGAACTTACCAGAAACACCTCACCGCCCTTGAGAATCCTGATAACAATTTTGTTTTGCTTTACGGTTCGTAGTGAGGACTTTAGTCCTTCCTAAATGCGGACTAAAGTCCTCACTACAAACCTGTTTTACAATGGTGAATCGATTTGCTTTACGGTTCGTAGTGAGGACTTTAGTCCTTCTTGAATGCGGACTAAAGTCCTCACTACGAACCTGTTTTACAATGGTGAATCGAGGCGAAATGCTCTTAAGCAGAAATACCTCACCGCTTTTAAGAAGGTCGATAAAAATAGTGCCTGATGTGAGTTTCTACTAACATCAGGCACTATTAGAAATCCGAGCGCACAAATTGACTCTTGTTTATCGGATAACAGCTAAAGCACCAGCACCCGCAGCCGCAGCCGCCGAGGTAAGAGCCGTGAAAAACAGCCACCAAGAGGCAACTTCCGCTGCTTTCCGAGTTTCTTCAGCTTGTTTTTCAGCTTGCAATCTGATGTTTTCGAGGCGAAGCTGCGCTTCTTGCTGCAAGCGTTCTGCTCTTTGCAAGACGCTGTTGCGGCTTCTTTCGATTTGGTCGATCAAACGGTTCGCATCTGCTTCAGAAATGTCCTCGCGCGAACTAATTAAAGCCACTAAAGTATCGCGGTTGAAATGACCGAGGCGATCGCGCAAAGCATCAAATCCGGCTTGCGGATCGTCAAATAACTTCCGCACATCCCGCGTGATACCTTCATAATTGAGTTCCGGGCGATCGAGCGAATTGAGATAATCGCGAATTTTTCCAAGAATTCCGTCAATTACCGATTGAATGCCCTCCTGAATTTTCTGGATTTGCAGTGCGAATTGGTCGCGCACCGACAAAATTTGATCGACAATCCGAGCAGCTTCTGCTTCGGAAATATCCGGCCGCTGAGACAGCAGAGAAATCATAGTAGCTCGATCGATATGCGACAGTCGTTCGCCCAAGCTGTAAGCGCCGACTTTTGGATCGTGTAGCAGCAGTTGCAAGTCCCGCTTGATGGCTTCGGGATTTAATTCATCCTTGCCCGTATTTCGCAAATAATCCTCTAAAATGCTCTGAAAATCCTGGACTTGAGTTTGCACCCGCTTCGCCAAACGGCGCGGCGCTTTCACGATCGATCCTAGAGTTTCCTGCACTTGGTCGATAATTTGATTGACTTGTTCCTCGGTCAAATCTTCTCTCTGAGAAAGCAGCTTGACCAAAGTATCGCGATCGACCTGAGATAGCCTTCCGCGCAGCGCTAAAGCCCCTTCCTTGGGATTTTCTATCAATTTGGTCAAATCCCGCTTAATCCCTTCAGGATTGAGTTCTTCCTTGCCAGTCTTCCGCAGGTAATCTGCCAGGGCGGTAGTAGTTTGGTCGTACTGATCCTTGGCTTTTTCAGCCAACTTTTGCGGTGCTTCCAGCGCGCTGTGCCAAGTTTCTTCGGCACTGTCGAGAAGCTGGTTTACTTGGTCTTCGCTGAGGTCTTTGCGCTGAGATAGCAATTTTACCAAAGTTTCGCGATCGAACCGAGAAGCTCTAGCTTTTAGCGCCCACATTCCCGCTTCCGGGTTGTCCAGCAGCGTTTTGAAATCGCGTTTGAGTCCTTCGGGATTGAGTTCTTCTTTGCCCGTAGACTTCAAGTATTCTTGTACTTTTTGCCACTGATTGTCTAGTCGGACTTGCGCTGCTTCTTGCAGACCTTTAGCATCTGCTAAAACTACATCTCGCGTCCTTTCCAACTCTTTAACAATCTGGTCTACTTCCTGGAAGCCGAAGTTTTCGCGGCCTCTGAGAATTTGCACGAAACTATCGCTGGTGAAAGGAGAAAGCCGATCGCGCAACTGTTCGTAAGTAACATCAGAATCCTCTAAGATTTTCTTAAAATCGCTCCCGATACCTGCTGCTGTCAGTTCTGCTTTGGGCGTCAGCTTCAAATAAGTTTCCACGCGCCACTGCAAATCGCGAGCTTTTTCTTGCTCCTCGGCAAAGATCGCAGTTTGTAAAACTCGCTGTCTGATTCCTTCTAATTCCTGGGAAATTTCTTTAATTTTGTCTTGGGTAAAAACGCCTCGACTTGCCAGGATTTCCGCAAACTTGGACTGATTTAGTTTTTCCAATTCGTGGCGCACAGTTCCCGGATCTGCCGTTGGATCGTAGAGCACGTCACGAAATTCGCGCTCGATCGCGGTAGGGTTCATCTGCCACGAATAAGTGTTGAGCAAGTAGTTTTCTACGTCAGCACGAATTGGGCTGTAAGTTTCTGGTTCGCCTTTGACTTGAGCGGTAATTTTATCAGCTTGTTGGCTAACTTTGTCCTTAGCTGTTTTAAGCTGACCCATTACTTTTTCGACATCTAAGTCGGAAATATCCGTGCGACCCAAAACTACTCCCATTAAAGCATTAACTGCCATTGACGTTGCTTGGGACATCATTGTGGAGTTTTGTCCAGAATTTTGAGAACCCAGATTGCCGAGAACTTTTTCTACCCTACTTGTCAGCGTATCTGAGAGCAAATCTCCCGATTTTGCTGATTTGAGATAATCTATTAATTGGGCGATGCCGTCTGATTTTTGGTCTGGTTTTCCTACTTGTTTCCAAGCATCTTGGAGTTGGTCTACAATCCGGTTGACATCGCGTTTTGACAAGTCCGATCGCGAACTGACTAAATCTACGAGAGTTTGTCGATCGAGATTCGGCAAATTTTCGCCCGCAATGCTTTTGAGTTGCGGATCGTTGAGCAATTTTTCAAACTCGCTACGCATCGCTTTGATGTCTAATTCCGGCGGTTTGAGGGCTTGGATGTAGTCTTCGACGTTTTCCCGCAAGCTTGTAGGGTCGATCGCGCTACCGAGTTCGTGGCCCACCGCTGCTGCTGCTGCTTTCGCCGTGGCGACTACTTGATTGCTAGCTGCTTTGGCGCCGAGGGCTGCGGCTGCGGTGCCGAAAATAGCTTGAACGCCAGATGTTGCGGTGTTAACCACGGAACCGATCAGGGAACCGACGGTGGTGGAGCTCACCCAGACGAGGAGTGAGAAATAGGCCGCCCACACGACTAAACCGACGATCGCACCTAAACCAGGACTGCTAATCAAACTAAGCTTAACTGCTAGCAAGCAAGCGAAGAATAGGGCGACAGTGACGGTGATTAGAGTCCAAGTACCGACTTTGCGGCCGATGTGGCGGACGGGACTACTGCTATCAGATTTGTGTCCATCGTCGTGGGATTGTCCGATGTAGGAAAGGCCTGCGGCTACTGATAAATTTGTCAGCAAGAGTTGGAAAGCACAGGCTAGTACGACTCCAGATATTAAGGCGATAAAAAATTGTGGCCCGGAATAAAGGAGTGCTGCATCTTCTACTCTGCTTGTTGTTGTTGTAGTCTGTTCTACAGGCACTTGGGCTAGCCAGAACCCGATGTTATACAGTTGTGGATTTATTGGCAAATTTTGATACATAGTATATTCCTCGTTAAAGGGTGGGTGCGCGCGTTCATTGGCGCGACTTGACCAATGTATAGTGTTAAACTCGTACCCCTAAAGGCAAGCATCGCTTTATTGACGAGCTAAAGCATCCCCCTACAGTCGGAAGTGTATAAATATGTCTGCGGCCTGCTGTTGATTCAGGGATAATTGTGCTATGTCAGTTTTCTGTCCGTTGTCAAATAGACTTTGTTTAACGAACCGCAGAGGACGCAGAGAACGCTGAGGAAGAGAAGAGAGAGAAAAAAATTGTGAGTCGTAGGGTGCGGATACATCAAAAATCCCTAAATAAATATCGACAATCCGATCGCGACGCACCTATTTAATCGCTTGTAGACTGTAAACAAACGCCACACTTGTTTGGTCGAAAACTTTGTAAACATGGTATTAGTTATTAACCTTTAAAGGATGGGATGATGCAGCGAGAAAGTCATGCGATTATTATGGGCGGGAGTTTAGCAGGACTGTTGGCCGCTAGAGTATTAGCGAAACACTTCGATCGCGTAAGTATTGTTGAACGAGATTTTTTTCCCGAACAAGCTGCGCCCCGCCCCGGTATTCCTCAATCCCGTCACCTGCACATCCTTTTGACTCGTGGAAAAATCATCTTAGAACAGTTGTTTGCCGGCTTAGAAAACGAACTAATAGCTGCGGGTGCTCCGAGGTTAGATCCGAAGTCAATCGCCTGGTTTAGCCCGGCTGGTTGGGCGACACATTTTACCCCGGATCCAGATGATTTAGTTATGTTCAGTCGGGATTTACTCGATCGCCAAATTCGCCACCGCTTGACTGAAAATACCAACGTGCATTTCCTGGAAGGAGGGACTGTAACAGGGTTGCTGGCGAATACTCAGGGCACGGCGATTGCTGGTGTGTCGGTGAGGAAGCGCGATCGCCAAAACCCAGGTAACATTAATGAAGAGAATTTGAATGCAGATTTAGTAGTCGATGCTAGCGGCAAAGTTTCTCAAACGCCTAAATGGTTGAAAAAACTCGGCTATGAACCGCCACCTGAAACGGTTATCAATGCTTTTGTCGGCTATGCGACGCGCATCTATGAATGCAGCGGTAAATTGTCAGATACAGCGCCTGTATTTGTGTCAACTGCACCGCCATTTCGCACTCGCGGCGGTGCAATTTTCCCGATCGAGGGGAATCGCTGGCTGGTGACTCTCGGTGGGGGCGATCGCGATTATCCGCCCGCAGACGCAGCAGGTTTTGTAGAATTTGCGCGCAGTCTGCCAACTCCGATGATTTATGATGCGATTAAAGATGCAAAGGCGATCGCACCTGTGTATAGTTATCGAGGTACAGAAAACCGTTTGCGCCACTACGAACGCCTCTCCCATTATCCTGAAAATTTGGTAATTGTCGGCCATGCAGTTTGCGCTTTCAACCCTGTTTACGGCCAAGGAATGACGGTTGCTGGATTGGATGCTCAGATGCTGGATGAATGTCTGCAAAAACAGCGGCAGCGCTATCCTGAAGGCGATTTAACAGGCTTTGGGCGACATTTTCAACAAAAACTCGCAAAATTACATACTATTCCTTGGACGTTTGCTATCAGCCAGGATTCGCGCTATCGGGGAAGTGAGGGTGCGAAACCAAACCTGGCTACGCGACTGACAATTAATTACATGGATCTGGTGTTAAAAGCGTTGACCACAGATGCGAAAGTTTGTCAAGCTTTTTTGGAAGTTCTGCACATGATTGAACCACCGACTTTACTTTTTCATCCTAAAATTGCGGTAAAGGCGATCGGGCAATTAGTCACCAGTCGGCCGAATTAATAAACTTGTGCAATGCTCAATTGCCAATCAAACAATCTAATTCCCGTTGCATTTGAGTTGTAACTAGATCGAAACAAGCATCGACATAATCGCGATCGCCCGCAGCTTCCTTACCGTACCTCTCAAATACAATTGGTTCGCACACGCGAGTCCGAATTTGCACGGGAAAAGGCAGATTTGGCAAAGGCCCAATACTCAATCCCCAAGGCAATCCCAAATACACCGGAAACACTACCGGATCGATGCCCAACAACCACGGCATCCCCAATTCATGCAATTGCTTAACTTCTTCGTACAAATCTGCCAAAACTATTAAAGTATCGTGGGCACCGTGGGATATAATTGGTACAATTGGCACTTCTTCTCGCAATGCTAACTTAATAAATCCCTTGCGTCCGGCAAAGTGGATTTTATTGCGTAAGTGATAGGGACGAAAAGTATCTTCGGCACCACCAGGATAGACTAGAACCGGGGCATTTTTTCGCAAAGCTGCGATCGCCATTTTTGGATGTGCTTTGATCGCGCCGCATCGCACCGCCATACCAGCGACATCAGGAGAAACTTGCCAAACCGTCGGGTGCATCAATCCGTAGGCCAAGCGTTCCGTACCGTATCTGTGGAACCATTCGTATAGGAACATAAACATATCAGGAGCGGCGATTCCCCCGTTGTGAGAGCCGACAACGAGCATTTTTCCGCGTGCGGGGACGTGGTGCCAGCCGTCGCTTTGTACGCGAAAATAGTAGCGGTACAGCCATTCCCAGAGTGGCAGCATTAGTTTTATGAAGTCGGGATTGCGATCGTCCAAAGATAATCCGTCAAAGCGAGATGTTTGGCTGTTGTTTCTGGGGCTGGATGCAGAATATTTCATTGATTGGTGCTTAAGTGCGATCGGCGGGAAAAAAGTATTGTTTTAGTATTGCAAATTCTGGCGAATTGACATATACTTTATTTATAATGGGAATTGGCGCATTAAAAATAAAAAACTCACTATTTCCATTATTCTATATACATTCTCATAGTACAGTAAAAGACCGAGAAAAGTCAACACCAGATCAGGCAATTTTTAACAGTTAAATCATAATTCTTGGACATACTGCCTCAAGACAGGTGGCAAAGTATAAAAACTTCCTGTTTTGTCAATGAAGCAACGCCGCGATAAAGATTGCAGCGCATTGAGCAAATCTGGCGATCGCACTGTGCCATATTCGAGTAATTTTGCCAGGTTAACTGGTTCACTTTCCCGACAAAACAAAGAGAGGACTTGTTTTTCTATTTCCGATAAGCGACTAAACTGCTGGTGTAAAACATCTTTCAAATCTTCGGGTAACAATACGGTATCATTTAATAATAACTCAGTCGCGCCAATTCCCAACTCTTGCATCAAAGTCGCCACGCTTTTTAACCATAAGGGATTACCTTGGTAGCGGTGAATGAGTGTTTCGCAGTAATCGATTTCTGCTAATCCTTTATCTCGGAGTATTTCCCGCGCGGCCGCAGTGTCTAAGCCTGTGAGTTGTAAAATACGAATGGGAGTATTTTCGCTGGTGAGTTGAGGAACTTCTTTGGGTGGTTCCCAACCGATTAGCAGGAAGCAACTTTGATGGGATAATTTTTCTATTTGTTTAAATAAAGAGCGATATTCTTCGTATCCTGGTTTATATTTTCCTGCTAATTCGCCGCTGCTGAACAGGTTGTGAATATCATCTAAGACTACTAAACACCGATGTTTTTGTAAATATTTAATTAGGGGTAATGCTTTCTGGTTGGTTGTGGGTGATTCTTGCTTTTGGGACTGCGATAAAAACTGGATTAAGTTGGCTTCAAATTCACCGAGGGTGGGGGATGTGTCGAGATTGCACCAAATGACGCATTCAAATTCGTCTTTTATTTGTTGTACGAGTTGTATTGCTAGGGATGTTTTGCCGATGCCGAGTCCGCCGGTGATGGTTATGAGGCGACTGTTTTGTTGTAGAATCGAGGTTGTGAGGGTTTTGAGTTCGGAAGTGCGATCGTAGAAAGCACCTAATTCCGGCATCTCGCTTAACTCTTGATGCGATGTTTCTTGATTTTGTGAGTGTGGGTTTGGTACGTTTGGCGGGTGTCTAGCTTCTCCACAGGTGTTAAAACTACTAATTGCTACGTTTTCAAAATTAGAGACATTTTCAAATATAAACCTTCCCATTGCCGATCGAAAATTAGTTTTATTAACCTCTTCGCCTAATTCCTCTGAAAGTGTTTGCCATAATCTTGAGCCAATATCCCTGACATAACTCTCGTTACAGTGAATCTCATCGGCAATTTTGGTGTATTTCTCACCTTGCATCGTTCCCCGCAGAATCGCCTCTTGTAAGTCATCAAGATGCTTACCGGTTTTGGCAAATACCATCTCATCAGCCATTTGTAACACTTCCTTAAGATTCATGCGGCATCGCAGATGTTGTGATTTTCCGTATTATACCCAACATTTTCCAACATTTTTTGGCATTTGCCAACATGTTTCATGCGGGGGAGTTGGAGTAGCAAGCAAAATTGCCAGCAAAATAGAGCATTTTTTGCTTGACATTTTTTTGTTTTAAATTAATCATTGGTAAAAGTATTAAAGTATTAATTTATAAATTAATCATCAGAAGGTAGTCCCATTGTGTCTAGCTGCTTGCCGATACAGAGGTAAAATATGTCAGGTCAAGAACCAAGAAAGATCGCTTTTCTGGCTAATCAACTCCAGAGTAGATCGATCCTAAAGCAGGAAACTCTATCTGATATCCAAGTTTATAAAGATACTCTTGCCGAAAGGTTTGCACTAGCGCCAACATCCGAAGAATTAGATAGGTTAATACAGCAGAGACGGAAAATCCAGGAATTAGATAGAGAAGCCAGCCAATTGAACCACGCAAAAGAATTGGCAAAAATTCAGATTCAAGACGCGAAACAAAAAGCTATTTTCCAACGCAGCCAACAAGTTGTAGCAAGTGTTGTTTCAATTATCATTGGTCTTTATTTTATGCAAGCTTTTCCTTTGGCATCTTTGTTATTTTTGGTTTTAGGTTTAGCCAGACCTTTAGGTTATTCTTTAGGAGAGATAAGTGAGCTTTTCGGTGGATTAACAGGATTTTCTAAAGAGTCAGATGAACTTCTATCTAATGGAAACGAGCAGGAAATCAGGTCTGAGGAGCTTACAAATGAAAGATACTAAACTAGATTTAATTAGTACGTTCAAATTTGAAAAGCGACTTAAGCTTTTTGTTGCTGTATATCTTTCGTTAGTTTTGCTTGCCGTAGCTGTTGTGTTAATCCAGATTGAGATGGCTACTGAGTTACAGCAGGCTTTGATAATTATTCTCGGCTTAATTACAATTGCTACTCTTGATGCGTTCAGAAAAGCTCTAGATAGTACAGGATCTTCTTTGGCTAATCAGTTGAGCCAGATTATTGTTCGCGAGGGAGGGCTTTACATTAGTGGTAATTATAGTGGCGATTATTACTTTAATGGAGACATTAATCAAGGAGGTGAAAAAACTAAAACTCTTGCTGAAGCTGCTGCTGAAATTCAGGAGCTTCTAATACAACTAGAGAAGTCAAAACCTAATGCTACTGAAGCTGAGAAGGTAGCCTACATTAACGATGAAACCCCTCCTGATTTAAAGTCTCGTGTAGCTAGTGCAGCCAAGGCTGGTGGTGAAGCTGCTGTGGATACTATTTTGGATAATAGTCCTTACGGTAACATTGCTAGAGCTGTTCTCAGAGCTTGGATATCTCTTCCTTAGTTTAGTAGCTAGGGCAGAATAAGACGGACATTTTTTACTCACAATCTTATCTCTTGCTTTGATGAGCGATCGCCCCACCAAGCATATTCCGTTAACCCTCCTGTCACCCCAACCTCTCTTTCCACTGACAATCCGATCCATTTCCATCATTTCAAAGGGCGATGATTGCAGACAGGGGCGTGAAGCGTAGCTATCCCGTAGGGATCTCACCCCAGCAAACAAACAAAAGGGCGATCGCCCACAAAAATATAGAATATTGCCTAACTGAGTGTTTGTACCACCGAATTACCTGTAAGGTGGGCATCAACTGTAGCTAATCTTAACCCATAGTAAATGGCTGTGGCTGCAATAAATCGGTCTCCGGGGTCTTGATGGGGTAGTGCAATCTCGCGACTTAAAATGGCAATGGCGTGATTCATTGGGGCTTCATGAGTTTCCAGGGTTTTTAAAGCTAAGTTAACCCATGTAACCGGATCGGGCTTTAAAGATATTTGTCCTTTTTCTGCAAGGATGAGCGTCTCCCAAATGCTAATTGGACGAGCGCCAAAGTTCAGTATTAGGATCGGCGATTACCGTTTGAAGTTGAAGCGATAGTCGTTCATTACCAAGTAAATACCAAAGCCAAATGTGGGTATCGAGTAAAAGTTTCATTCTAAAACTTCCCAGGGTTGGGCGACAGGAGCAATTAAATCTCCTAATATTTCACCGCTTCCTTTCATTGTGCCAAACGTGGGGCGTGGGGTTTGGGTAGTGGCAGGATAGATAATCACTAATGGTTTCCCTTCATGGATGATGGTGAGGGGGGTTTTAGTACGTTCAACCTCTATAAATAGAGTCTGGAGGGTTTGGGGTAATTCAGTCGTGGTAATTTGTATCATTTTTCGACCGTAAATAGTTTTTGATAGTTGATATCTGAGCCTGAGCAATCAGCAAGCGTTTTTATAAAGCATTTCAATCTCCGATCTCGAATGCTGCCATAATCTCTTTTGGCAAAGGAGCGTTAAAGTCTTCTGGTACAATAAATCTCCCTCGATCTTGCCCTAAACTAGCTCGTCGATTAGATGAATTGCGAAACGGAACTAACTTCGCTATTGGGATAGATCCGTTTGAAATAATAATTTCTTCTCCAAGCTCCACGCGCAACAATAGTTCTGAGAGATTTGTCTTAGCTCGATCGATATTTACAGTTTCCATAATCTTAAAAAACTAAGTCCATAAACTAAGTTTACTCCGCTTGTGATAGTTATGCAAGTTGGTAGCTTTCCCCTTGAGCGATCGCCCTAGCAAAAAAGGGCGATCGCCCTTCTTATTCTTTCCGCTCGGAGCGATCGCCAATTCCCTACTCATTCATAGCGATCGAGACTCGTATTGAACAGGCAGGATGCCTGTTCCACAATAATTATTAGAGATGGCTATTAGATATTGAGCGTTGGTCGCAAACAACAAACAACAAATAACCAATAACTAATAACAAACAACTAATAACCAATAACAAACAACCAATGACTAATCACAATTCAGCATAAAAGTCAACACAGTTTCATCAATTCCCTTGAGTTGCAGCGGCTTATATTTAACAATTCGATTCTCCTCAACATAATCTGCAACCGCCGCCGAAATCAGCACAGAGTTTGGTTCCGCCACTTCTTGCAAGCGGGCGGCAATATTCACGCTTGGCCCGATCGCAGTATAATCCGATCGATCGGGCCCGCCAAACATCCCCACCACCGCAGTACCCTGGTGAATACCGCAGCGAAACCGCACCGGAGGCACCCCATTTTCCCCCACAATTCCCTGCTCCAACCAGCGCTCGTTAAGTTGGTTCAGAGCTCGCAGCATAAGCCTTGCAGCAGCTATAGCGCGGCGTACTTGCTCGTTTGGCGTTAGTTCCTCCGGCGCGCCAAAGAGAGCCATTACCGCATCTCCCACAAACTTATCCACCGTACCGCCGCTGTCAAAAATAGCCTTAGTCATTGTCGCCAAATATTCATTCAACAGCTCAGCTACCCGGCGCGATCGCAGCGTATTTGCCATTTGAGTAAAACCGACAATATCGCTAAACAAAATAGTAATCAATCGCGGTTCCGGGCGCAAATCCAAGGCCAAATCTCCAGCCGCAGCGGCTTTCACCATCGACGGCGGCAAAAATCGGCGCAGCACCGACTCAGTTAAATAATTGTTCAACTGCTGCACTCGCCGCTCGTTTTGCTTGAGGGCGATTAAATTCCGCACTTCTGCCAACAATTCGCGATCGTTAAAAGGCTTCGATAAATAAGCATCAGCACCCCGTTCTACTCCTTCAATCCGAGTATCTGCGTCGGCTTTAGCAGTTAGCAAAATTGCCGGAGTTCCCCGCAAGTCTTCATCCTGTCGAATCATCCGAATCAAATCCAAACCCGAGATGACAGGCATCATCAAATCCGTGAGAATTAGATCGGGACGGCGGTTTTTTGCCACGGCAAATCCTTCTTCTCCGTTGCGGGCGAGCAAAACTGCAAAGCCAGACTCTCGCAGAATTTCCGACACATAAAAGCGCAAATCTGGATTGTCGTCAACCACCAAAACCGTGCCAGCTACTGTTTCGGAATTTATCGGTTCTAAAGCCTCAAAGTTATGATTTTCTGCTTCATCTTCCGACAAATCAGCTTCCACATCTGCCAGTTCCACCGCTGCTTTGGATGCGTGAAACTCGGCGGGGATTTCCAGTACCCGTTCTGGGGGCAAATGAGTCGAACCGAAGTGCAGCCAAACGGTAAAAGTAGTACCTTCGCCGTAAACAGAATCGACGGAAATTTGACCGCCGTGGAGTTCGACTAATTCTTTGACAAGTGCCAAACCTAAACCGCTGCCTTCGTAGGAACGGCTCGCAGAACCTTCGGCTTGGTGAAAGCGCTCGAATAAATAGGGAATTTGTTCGGTGCGAATGCCGATGCCGGTGTCTTTTACTTGCAACAAACAGTGAGCGCCGGCTGGTTCAACTGTCAGCGTGATTGTTCCCCCTTCTGGGGTGAATTTGACAGCATTTGATAGCAGGTTGTAAATAACTTTGTCAAATCTTTCAATATCTAAATAAAGTAAAGGACAGTCTTGCAGTTGGGTAATTAAGTGCAGTCCTTTTTTGTCGCAGTAGGCGCGGAAAGACTCTGCCGTAGAGTAACAAAAACCGACTAAATCGCACGGGCGAAAACTCGGCTGCATCCGTCCTGCATCGAGGCGCTGCAAGTCCAGCAGTTGATTTACCAACCGCAGGAGGCGGCGGGAATTACGCAAGGCGATGACGGCTTGTTCGTAGGGTAAGTCTTCTTTGCGGCCGCAAGCTGATTCTAGAGGGCCGATAGTTAGGGTGAGAGGGGTGCGGAATTCGTGGGAGATATTTTGGAAAAATTCGGTTTTGAGCCGATCGGCTTCCAAAAGCCGTTCCGCCTGCTGTCTGGTAGTCTGGTAGAGGCGCGACTGCTGCACCGCCAAAGCAGCTTGAGTTGCCACTATTTGAGCCAGGTCAATGTCTGAGAGGTTCCAGCGGCGGGTGCTGCAATTTTGGCGCAGCGAAATGCTGCCGATGATTTTGCCTTCGGAGATTAAGGGCACGACTAACAGGGCGCGGGCTGGCGATCGCACTTGCAGTTCTGTAACATTTAAATCGGGGCGTTCGTTGAGGTCTTCAATCGCCACGGGCTCTTTTGATACCATAACTTGCAGCAACACCGGATTGCCGCGAATCGGCACCAAAGACTGCGGCAGGGAAGGATGGGCAAAAACCCAGCCGGGAGGGTTCGCAGCAGCACTCTCAGCAGCAGTTTGAGGGCTTGGAGGATTCGCAACTACCTCTGAATTGTTAAAACCCTGTTTTACAGCCACGGTATCCCTATTTGTGTCGTAGAGACCAACGCACTGGACATATTCATCATCTTCTGTCCACAGAGATAGGGCGCAGCCGTCAACTTGCAAAGCTTGGCCGAGTTGTTGAGTAATCGCTGCAAAAATATTTTGGGGGTCGAGGCTCGATCGAATTGCCGTAGTAATAGTATTGACTAAGGTCTCGCGCTTTGCCAGCGCCCGCACCTGTTCGTAAGCCCGGGCCTGAGAAAGGGCCAAAGCCGCTTGGTCGGCCACCGTAATTACTAACTGTACCTCGTGGTCTTCCCACTGGCGCGGTCGATCGAACTGGTGCAGCGCCAAGACTGCCATCAGTTCCATTTGGTAAAACAGCGGTACGATTAAGCTCGATCGAATATTCGCAGCTTGGTAAGCCTGCAATCGCTGCTCATTGTCCCAGCTTAAAACTCGATCGTCAGTTTGAGCATCTTGAATCACCTCCACATCCAGAGTTTCCCAAACCAAATCCGGCAGCAAATCCGGCGAAAGTCGGGCGCTAGAAGCCTCTCGTCTAGCTTCAGAATCGCCCCGCAACCCTTTACTTTCGGCCTTCTGGTAAACGAACCACTCATCAGCCACCCGGCCGTCTTGGAACGGCCGCAGCAAACAGCAACTCACCTCAAACATCTGCCCGACAGTTTCCACAATTCTTTGCAGCATTTGCTGGTAATTGGGAGCCGATCGAATAGTATTGGTAACGGCATAAAGCAGCGATTCTTGCGAGAGAGCCCTACGCAGTTCATTCGTGCGGGCTTTCAGGACATTGTGAGTATCAACAGCTTGACTGACAAGAGCTCTGAGTTCTTCAGCATCCCAAGGCTTAGTAACGAATTTGAATACTTTGCCAGCATTAATAGCTTCAACTAAATCTTCAACATCCGTATAGCCAGTTAAAATAATTCGGATCACATCAGGATATTGAGCCGCAGTCAGGCTGAGAAACTCCGTACCGCTCATTTTTGGCATTCGCTGATCGGAAATAATCACAGCAACCTCTCCCTCTTTTGCCAAAATTTCGAGGGCGGCGGGGCCAGATTCGGCTCTGAGCACTTTATAGTCTCGATGGAAGGTGCGGTAAAGCAAATCGAGGTTATCCGGTTCGTCATCGACGATTAGAAGTTTGAGCTTAGGATTTGATTGGGAATTCATGCACCGTTCTCCTGTGCCCCGGGGCAGTTCGATTTAATAAGTCTGTTGAAAAAAAGAATTCGCAGGTTTCAATTGCACGAGTCATACGACAGTTGACAGTTGACAGTTGACAGTTGACAGTTGTTACCTACTACTAATGACTGATGACTGATGACTGATGACTGATGACTGATGACTGATGACTGATGACATAAGGGTTTGGAGTTTGCCGGCAGTTGCATTATTTTTTGAAACTGGTGTCACACAAATTCGTGAATCTGAAGTTGTTGTGAGTGGGTCGAGGCAAGAATCAACCTTGATTTTTAATTTATGGGTTTTCAATTCCGAATTCTTCGATCGCCACAGTTGCCTGTAGTGCACCCCAATTTTATTATTTAATGATATTCACAAAAATCTCGTCTTGCGGGAAGTGTCCTTAACCCCTCACCTCTATGTTGAGCGTGAAAATAGGAATCCGCAACTTTTAACTGCCCTCTGGATATCTCATAATACATAGGAATAATCGTCCTGATTGTGAGTGGATTTGCCTTTCTTTATGTGTTATTATCGCTCATCTTCCTGTTTTATTTGGTGTGTAAAAACTGTCTGTAGCAGGATACAATAGACAACCAACATCTTCCCCTGTGTTTTTGCTGCCTAGGTGACAGCAACTTTCACATTCTGCCAAGGATATGGCTTTCCTCTCCGGCCCCTGTGTCCCTGACTGATATTCGGGGGGGGAGACAGACAGACAACACAGGCGGGGAAGTGCGAGTGACGCAATTGCTGTACCATTTTAGTGAGACTGGCACTTTTTGGGCAGAGCGCGGCATTTTTTATGCCTCGTCCAGACCAACGCCCAAGGCAATTACTGCGGCGAAACACCGCTATCTTGAGCATCCATCTGTTAATCTTAGCTAGGGATGTACTCTGTGGAAACCGATCGAGCCGCTCGATCGAAGTTTTGAAGCTCTCGATCGCCCGCAGCACAGTATCGCAGCACAATATCGCTGGACAATATCTAGCCCTCCGGCGCAACAGGTAAGGCCTGTTCGCGAGGGGACGGGCTTCCTGATTGCCCAGCACTGCTGAAAGCTGGGTTGTCGGGTTCTGGGACAGGCAGCCAACATCCGACTTGCGATCGCGCCCGGTATTAGTCTAGTAGATACTTGATATTGTCAATTACCGCTAGACGGATAAATTATATTCGATCGGGTATTTCTGCAAGCAGAGAGCGGTACGCTTCCGGGAACCAGACGTTAAAACCTTTTTGATTGTTTTTAATAACTTTCCCGCTACCCACAAATCTAGTATTAAGGGATGGGTTTTCATTGGAAATAAATTTAGTCTAAAATACTGAATATCTCCAATTTACATCAGATAATAGTTAGAGGAAAGTACAAAAAGAATGTGACTGAATCGCATTCATAAACTCTGAGTATAAGTCATACAATTTAATCTCTTAAATTTAAGATTCTCGATGACGAATATTATGATTGGGAGTTGGTCTAAAGTTACATTCTTTTTTTAAAAGTGATATTACATTATCACCAGAAGTGAAATTTCTCAGATGGGCAGATCGGTAACCCGCGTAGAAAAATTAATATAGTGACCTGGAATTGTGAATCCTTCCTTTTTTTCCTCAGCTTCTCACCAACAACAAACTCCCGGACTTTCTGGCTTTTCGATCCGGGTGGCTGCATCAAATGACTTGACGCAACTAGCGGATATTTTGGCCATGAGCTTTCACTCCCGCGAGGGGTTTGTAGAATGGGTGTATCCAGTGTTGCGTTTAGGCATTTACGAAGATTTAAAAAATCGACTCCGTTCTAAAGCAGAACACTATATTTGTCTCGTTGCTGAGCTAGTCTCGCGGGAGTCAGGAATGCAGAATTATCGATCGCACCAAACTCAGTCTATAGCAGGAACAATAGAAATGGCTCTGCGTTCTCGATTCCCTTGGCAAATACCGAATTCCGACTATCCTTACTTGTCAAATTTAGCAGTTCACCCGGAGTATCGGCGGCAGGGAATTGCTCAACAACTGCTCGACAACTGCGAGAATACAGCCCGAGAATGGGGATTTTCGGAGATTTACCTCCACGTTTTGGAAAACAATCACGGGGCGCGACAATTGTACTATCAAGCAGGCTACCGCTTGCAACAAGTGGATTGGCATTGGACTTATTGGCTGTTCGGCCAGCCGCGCCGGCTATTTTTACGCAAGCAGATTTCCCTCTCATCAACTAAGTATGGGTAGTGGTGCATAAGCGCCTGCTTTTCGCACGCTCAATCGTTATGGAGAAAGGCTTGTATCAATTGCATCATTCAAGAAAGCAGCACTACCCAATTTCTACCTCCTGCTTCACTTCTAGTTGAACTTGAGCCTCAACAAATAGCGATTCCTTGATAATGAATTGGTTCATCAGGCTTGAGATTGTTCGAGAAATTTTTGTCTCCGAGAGGCGTAAACTGCCAAATCTGCCTCGGTGAATCGGGTTTTTTGCCATGAGGGACGAGACATTAGCCGATCGCACCAAGCTTGAATTTTGGGATATCCGTCTGTGGATACATCAACCCAAGATAGCAGAGGGACGACCGTACCAGCAACGCATTCAGCATATGTTAAGGTGTTGCTACCGAAAAAAGGGCGATCGTCCAACAAACCTTCAAAAAATGTCAGCACAGTATCGACTTTTTCCTTAGCCTTTGCGATTACCTGCGCTTCAGGAATTCCCCAGCCCATTTTTTCACTGCTGAGGGGGTAAAGTGCCGGCCCAAGTTCGTTAATCGTGACCAATTGTACCATTTTCACAATTGCCAAATCTTTCGCATCTTTGGGTAGCATGGCCGGTTCGGGATACTTCGCTTCTAGATAGTCAAGAATTGCCAGAGACTCGACGACGGTGAAACCATCATCGACCAAAACAGGGACGCGATGAAAAGGATTCATTGCGACAAATTCAGGCTCTAAATGATCGCCGTCCAAGTAGATTGTTATTAATTCAAAGTCGAGGTTTTTTTCGATGAGGGCAACCCACACGCGGCTGGAGTTGGTGGAAATGGGAGTATGGTAAAGTTTCATAAATTTTGTGCCTGTTTGTTGAGAGAGTCAGCTTTTGAGGATTGAGTTGCCGATCGGGCTACTGAAAATATTTAGATTTTAGTCAATTTTACACGCACAGGGGGCGATCGTACTTCTGGCACAATCGGACATCATTACCTGTAGTGCGATCGAGCTTGGATAGCATTTGATAACTTACGCTGCTAAACTGGTACAGCACACAGCGGTTGATCGCTTGTCAAGTTTCGAGGCTGTATTATGACCGTTAACTACCGAGTTGCAGCGATCGCTGATATTACGCTTCTTTTAGAACTTGTTAAAGAGTTTCATAAAAAAGAACAATTGGAATTCGACGAAAAAGTCGATCGTGATGTTTTAGCAAATCTTTTGGCTGATGCGTCTTTGGGACAAGTGTGGCTGATTCAGCAAGAAGATGAGGCGATCGGCTATATTATTTTGACGCTGGGTTACAGTTTAGAATACCGAGGCAGGGATGCCTTTATTGACGAGTTTTATATCCGACCCAACTATCGCGGACAAGGCATTGGAACTCAGACTTTAGCATTTGCAGAGGATACCTGCCGAGTTTTGGGAGTCCAAGCTCTTCATCTGGAAGTAGATTTTGAAAATCCCGATGCACAGCGTCTTTATCACAGAGTAGGTTATCAAAGTCATAACCGTTTTCTGATGACTAAAAATTTGGCAGTCTCTGAAGACAAGGATTTGGGCAATTAAGAATGTTCTCACACTCTTGATGGGCTGATTATTGATTGATAGTGACTTCCTGGCGCACAGACGAGGTAATCGCCTCTACTAGAAATAATCGCTCGCTAAGTGACAAATTAAGCGTTAATTTCATTAATTCTTGAAAAGATAATTCTTCTTTTGCATATTCGGAAGAATTATCATTCCGATCTGGCGAAAAAACCTCATCAGAACTTAAAGGCTTGACTGAAGTATTATGCTCTAAACTTTTCTTCATATCTGCGAGTAGAAGCTCTAAAAATTTAATATCGTTCCCTAGATCCGCAGCCTCATCCTCTTCTATATCTTCAATTACCTGCAAACGTTCTTGATAGGCATTGATTTGATGTTCGATCGCTTCTATAATAAACCTTAAATCTTTAAATGATAAATTCATATTGCTTAGCTGTCATTTGATTTATTTTCTCCAAGTTTATCCTCGACCGTTTCACCGTCTCCACTATCGGCTAAATTGTTACTTTCATCTGAAACTTCATAATTATCCATAATTTCAAGCAATAAATGCTTTAAATTCTTATCCGGTGGTCGTTTCTCAAATTCTGCGTGTGTGTAAATCCAAATTAACACAACTTCTTTTTTTGTAATATCTAACAAATAGATAAGTCGCCCCTGTTCAGCGGCTCCCCGAAGCTGAGGCATTTTAAACTCAAGCTTCCAAAATTCCAACCCCTCACGGCTACAGCCTTTGGGCCAAGGTTCTAAATGTCCCAACGGTGGACGGGGACGGGGGTCAACACTCAAAATTCTGAGGAATTTTTGGATTAATTCGACAAATTTCACTAATCCTACCTGATTTTTACGATAGTGATCGCGGATTAGTTTTTGCTGAGTTTTATCAAAGTTCTTCGAGAGCTTGATATGAAATTGCTCTGATTCGTTCACAGGCCTCCTCCGCTGTCATCGCCTCGATAGTTTCTAACTCTTCAAAAGTCTGTTCCAGGGCTTCAGATAGTGCTTTTTGATAAGCAATATCTTCCCGTTCTACTCCACTCAAGATCGCATTAAGAAGACGTTGAAATGCTGCACCGTAAGCTATAAAAGCGTCTTGCTCACCTTTGATTGCAATTGAAAATAAAGAAAAAGCCAAATAAAAACGCCCTAAAAATTCACTAAAAACTCCCTTAATTCCTTGAGGGGGTTCAATTAAGGCATAGGCAAAAATTTTGAGTAATTCTCTAGTCTCAGGGGGAATCTGCTCCCAACGAGCGTCAATTATGACAGCTAAATTGTTTGCTTTTTGAGCCAGTTCCCAAAACCTTGAAGCGCTGGATGTGCGCGGCTGAAATATCTGCCGAATTTCGCTGGGGCTAATTGTAATAGTGGCTGACATTGGCCTGACCTCTTGCGATGCGATCGCTTTACGGATACTCAATCATTCTTAGTATATCAGTCAGGCCATACAAAAATTTAGCTGTCCCCTGGGAGCGACAGCTATTTCTATGAAAAAGGCGGACCCGAAAGCCCGCCCTCTCAAACTATCGATTAATAATCGAAGTCGCCGCCGCCCATGCCGCCGCCGCCGCCAGAAGCAGCGCCTTCTTTGGGTTCAGGCTTGTCAACGACGATGCACTCGGTTGTCAGCACCATGCCGGCAATAGATGCGGCATTTTGCAGAGCAGAACGAGTTACCTTCGCAGGGTCAACGATACCAGCTTCAAACATATCGACAAACTCATTTGTCGCTGCATTGAAACCAACGTTAAACGGCTTTTCTTTGACGCGCTCAGCGATGACAGCGCCATTCAAACCAGCATTTTCAGCAATCCGCTTCAGGGGAGCAGCCAGAGCCCGTGCCACAATCAAAGCACCGGTTAACTCTTCGCCCTTCAGATTGGCATTCGCCCACTCTTCCAATTGAGGAGTTAGGTGAGCCAAAGTTGTACCGCCACCAGGAACGATGCCTTCTTCGACAGCAGCTTTGGTTGCGTTGATCGCATCTTCAAGACGCAGTTTGCGATCCTTCATTTCGGTTTCAGTCGCAGCGCCGACTTTGATGACTGCGACGCCGCCGGCCAATTTAGCCAAACGTTCTTGCAGCTTTTCTTTGTCGTAGGAAGATTCGGTTTCGTCCATTTGACGGCGAATTTGTTCGCAGCGAGATTTGACTGCGACTTCGTTACCTTCGGCAACAATTGTCGTGCTGTCTTTGGTGATGGTGATGCGGCGGGCTTTGCCGATCATGTCCAGCTTGGTGTTTTCCAGTTTCAAACCGGCGTCTTCGGTGATTAGTTGACCGCCGGTCAATACGGCGATATCTTCTAACATGGCTTTGCGTCGATCGCCAAAACCAGGTGCTTTGACAGCAGTTACATTCAGCACACCGCGCAGTTTGTTGACAACGAGGGTAGCTAGAGCTTCTTTCTCAATGTCTTCTGCAATGATCAACAGCGGGCGGCCGGAACGAGCTACTTGTTCGAGCACTGGTACTAAGTCTTGTACCAAGCCGATTTTCTTGTCTGTCAGCAAGATGAAGGGTTCTTCTAGAATCGCTTCCATCCGTTCGGTGTCGGTGACGAAGTAGGGAGAAATGTAGCCTTTGTCGAAGCGCATCCCTTCGGTGATTTCGAGTTCGGTGGTCATAGACTTCCCTTCTTCCAGGGAAATTACGCCTTCCTTGCCCACTTTGTCCATTGCATTGGCAATCATTTGGCCGACTTCATCGTCGTTACCAGCAGAGATTGAGCCGACTTGAGCGATGGATTTGGAATCTTCTACTTGTTTGGCGTGTTCGGCAATCTTTTCTACCAAGAAGCCGGTTGCTTTGTCAACACCGCGCTTGAGGGCGATCGCATTTGCACCAGCAGCTACGTTACGCAGACCTTCTTTGACCATTGCGTGAGCCAGAACGGTAGCAGTTGTGGTGCCGTCGCCTGCTGCGTCGTTGGTTTTGGAAGCAGCTTGACGGATCAAGGCAACGCCTGTATTTTCTACGTGGTCTTCGAGTTCGATTTCTTTGGCGATGGTTACGCCGTCATTGACGATTTGAGGAGCTCCGAATTTCTTTTCGAGAACCACGTTACGACCTTTGGGGCCGAGGGTAACGGCGACTGCTTCGGCGAGAATGTCCATACCGCGTTCGAGGGCGCGACGTGCATTTTCGTTGTAGATTATACGCTTAGCCATAGTTTTTGGGGATGAGAGGGTTTGAGATTTTAGATTGGGGATGGATGGCGAGTCATTTGTCTTGTGTCATTAGTTTTTTGGCGGCGTTCGCTTTAAACTAATGACTGATGACTGATGACTGATGACTGATGACTAATGATTAATTAGTTGACGATCGCCAGAATATCTTTTTCGGCCAACAAGACGTATTCGTCAGTGCCGAGTTTGATGTCGGTACCGGCATACTTCGAGTAGAGAACTTTGTCGCCGACTTTGACTTCCATTTCAACGCGCTTGCCGTCGTCGTTGCGCTTGCCGGGGCCCACGGCCGCAACTTCGCCTACTTGGGGCTTTTCCTTAGCTGTGTCGGGTAGAAGGATGCCGCCGGCGGTTTTTTCTTCGCTAGCGCTTACTTTCACGAACACGCGCTCGCCTAGCGGTTTAACGGTAGAAACACTCAGTGATACTGCTGCCATAAATAAATCTCCAGATTACAGATCCTAGTCAGTTAGCCGTCAGTGGTCGCGATGAAAGCAACGGCTGACTGCTTACACTGACATATTAGCACTCTCGACTCCTGAGTGCTAATTTAGCTTTAGTAAGGGGCGATCGCAACTTATCTGTCTGTACGGGTTCCCGAACCGAGGATGAGTGGGAGAGTGGGGGAATGGGAGAGTGGGAGAGTGGGAGAGTGGGAGAGTGGGAGAGTGGGAGAGTGGGAGAGTGGTGATGAGTTTCGATCGCTAATTAATTATTATTAACGAATGAATAAAATATCTGAAAATAACAACGATGAATCTTGCAGCCAAGGCTTGAGCGCTTGCGTCCAAAGCCTGGGAATAGAGCGAATTGAACGGCATATTTTTATCTGTGCCGACCAAACCGTGCCCAAGTGTTGCGATCGAGAAAGCAGTCTGGTGGCTTGGAATTACTTAAAAAAACGCTTGCAAGAATTGGGGTTGGACAAGCCAAAAGCCGATCGGCAAACCTGCATTTTTCGGACTAAAGCTAACTGCCTGCAAGTGTGCGCGTCTGGCCCGATTATGGTAGTCTACCCAGACGGAGTGTGGTATCGCGATGTTACTCCCCTCGTCATGGAGAGAATTATTCAGGAACATCTGATCGGCTCACAGGTGGTTGAAGAATACGCTTTTTTGACTCATCCTTTGCCGGAGCCGGCTGAGGCGAAAGCAGATATTTAACTATAGCGCGGTGAAAAAGCACAGCAGGATAAGTAAGGTGTTAGGTTTAAGACGGTAAAGTAGAGAGCGTGAGCGCGTTGGGCGATCGCACCTGTGGATCGATCGAACAACTGTACTCTCCTACCTGTTTCTGGTAGTCTTGCTTGTCGCTGTGTGTTTTTTTAAGAGGTGTATCGAAGCAGTTCGATCGCCCTCTGGCGAGAGTTTGCCGAAAAGTTTCTCAGTAGCAGACATCCGGCAGTTTGCCAAACTACACTAGAAATAGTTAAATACGTAAGTAGGGAGCCTGCTTAAATTTCTCTATATCAGAAGTATCATTTAAAACCGGGGCATCAACTTGCAATTGAACCGATCGAGATTAAATATTTAACTTGGGCTCGGGAGCGTGAGTCTTCCATCAATCAAGGCCGATCGTGACAGGCGATCGTCCATTACAGGTTTTGGCTCCGTTCCACGTCGCAAGACATTCACAAACGGGCATCGAACACTGGGAGAGGAAGCGGTAATACCCGCCCCGCTTTCCCCTCACCGCCATCCCTTCACCCCACCGCCGTCCTCAACCCCCAACTTTCCCGGGCTGACACTGGACTGACGGAAAAAACAGGAGTGAAAAACAAGGAATTGTGCGGGATACTCTAGCGGGAAGAAACATGAAGGACAATAATTCAGGAGAGCAAAAACGGCTGATGCTGGTTGACGACGACCCGAACTTGATCTTGCTAGTCAAGGATTACTTAGAGTTTCGGGGCTACAACGTCATCACAGCAGAAAACGGCAGACACGCTCTAGAAAAACTCGAACAAGAAGTCCCCGATTTGATCATCTGTGATGTGATGATGCCAGAAATGGACGGGTACACTTTAGTCAAACACATCAGAGAAGACCCGCGCACGAGCTGGATTCCGGTTCTTTTCTTGTCCGCCAAAGGTCAAAGTTCCGATCGAGTAAAAGGCTTGAGCACTGGAGCTGATGTTTATATAGTTAAGCCTTTTGAGCCCGAAGAACTGGTAGCCCAAGTAGAATCTTCTCTGAAAGCAGCATCCCGCTTGATTCGTCACTCAAATCCAGGTATAGAGAGCGGCCCGAAAATTAAGGCGCGCCGCAATGTCGAATTGACTCCCACTGAGTTAAAGGTGGTACAGTTGCTAGCGCAGGGTATGGCAAACCGCCAGATCGCAGACGTGATGAATGTCAGCCAGCGCACTATAGAGAGCCACGTTAGCAATATGCTGGGCAAAACAGGTCTGCATAACCGGACAGAGCTAGCTCGCTGGGCCCTGGAAAGCAAAAAGGCTTGAGTTTAGGCTCTAGCGCTGTGAAATTAGGGGAGAAAAAGATACTGCAATCCGATTCGGTATGCTTGCTGGGCGATAGGGTGGTTGGCGTGGTAGTTTCGATCCCCATTAAGCTTGACCGAAAAACGAGGCGCAAGCCCCGTCCTTTTAAGGCTGGGGTCTAGCCGATTAGCGACTTCAGTCGCCTTGGAGCGAGTGCGCGGCTTCAGCCACA
>NZ_JAEQDD010000210.1:0-1137 GCF_020737885.1 Microcoleus sp. PH2017_34_RAT_O_A
TGTGAATATCTGCTGGTCAGTCAAGCTGAACCATATATTGAACAATATCACAATCTCGATCGCCCGTCGGGCGATCGCTGGCAATGGCAAGTGTACGATCGGGTTGAAGGGGCGATCGTCCTGCACAGCTTAAATATAGAACTGCCGATGGCTGAAATTTACCGCCGGATTAGTCTTTAAGGGCGATTTATCTAGCTTTCTTATCTGTCATAGGTTAGCAGCAGAAGTTTTATGAAGAAGGATATTGAGAACGAAATGGAAGACGAATTACTTGCTGAGTATGACTTTACTCAGATGAAAGGAGGTGTTAGAGGTAAGTATGTTGAGCGATATCGTGCAGGGACAAACTTAGTGCTTTTAGATCCAGATATTGTGCAAGCTTTTCCCAATGATGCAGCAGTGAATGAGGCATTGAGGATGTTAATCGAGATGGTAGCATCTCTGTTTTGCATTTATAGTGCTGTCCCCGCTCGCGATTGGTAGCAGACGCGAGCGGGGACAGCACTATAATAAAAAAAATGCTTTTTGCAAAATTGAGATGCTAATCCAGATTGCACAGCGCCAGCAGTCAAATCACGAAGAAACTAAACTTTTATGACGCGATGTCAGGAGATTGTGCGATCGCTCAGATTCTTAAAATCCCGAAAAAGCGATCGCCTCTGGGTTAGGACAATTATCTAGCTGTAAGTCATAATTATTTAAGGTCTAATTATTTAGGAGGTGCGATCGTGGTCATTGCTTCAACCAATCCGCCAAACCTTGCTTCAGATACCACAACTCGCTGCACTCCAGATGAATACCGGGCGATGGAGGAAACCGCCGAAGAACGTCACGAATATTGTAACGGAGAGATTATTGCTATGCCCGGAGGTTCCCCCGCTCACAGCCGTATTGCCGTAGACACTACGACTTTTCTCAATGTGGCTCTCCGAGACACCAATTTTCAAACCTATAACGGCGACTTGCGAATTTGGATTCCTAGCTTCAATCACGGAACTTATCCCGATGTTATGGTAATTGATGGCGAACCGGAATTCAATGGATCTCGCACGGATGAAATTCTCAATCCTTTACTGATTGTCGAGGTTCTTTCGCCCTCTACCGAAGCCTACGATCGAGGTGAAAAGTTCCGAAAAT
>NZ_JAEQDD010000027.1:0-44721 GCF_020737885.1 Microcoleus sp. PH2017_34_RAT_O_A
CAGATAAATCGTCTGCCCAATCTTCACAAATGGTTTGTGGAAATTTTCGCTAAACCCACATAGCTATTGGATCATTCTTTTTGTGGAGGCCTCTAATTCATCGGCGGCGACACCTGGCCCAGTGTCGGAGATTGCAAAAATCAGGAAGTACGAAGATCCAGAATCTAAATCGTTAGGATTTTGTAGTGGGCTAATTTTACTACATTTTTCAAGACTCTGATTTGCTGGAATATTTGAATTTTCGCTATTCTCCACAATATTAACAGTTTTAGCGGGCTTTAGACTGCTTGCTTCTGGTTTGAGATTAACTTTTACTGCAACTCCTCCTTCTTGAGTAAATTTGAGAGCGTTACCGATCAAATTTATTAAAACTTGTCGCAATTTGACTTCATCTGTGCGAACGTATCTGGGAACATCAGGGCTGTATTCTACTACTAATTGCAATTGTTTGTCGTCAGATTTGATATGGAACATATCTTCGAGATCGTCCATAAATTGATACAAATCAAAATTTTTATAGTTGAGAATAGTCCGACCAGCTTCAATCTTTGATAAATCTAAAACCTGGTTGATTAAAGTTAGTAAATGGTCGCCGCTGCGAGTAATAATTGCGACATTATCTTGATGCTCTTTGGGTAGATTTTGGCTGCGGAGCATGATTTGAGAAAAGCCGAGGATGGCGTTGAGGGGAGAGCGCAATTCGTGGCTCATGTTGGCTAAAAAACTGCTCTTCGCTTCGTTGGCTACTTCGGCTTTTTTCTTGGCAAGAGCGAGCTCCGATGTGCGTTCTTCTACTTTTGTTTCTAAGGTGCGGTTGGAATCTGCTAGATTAGTATAAAGTCTGGCATTTTCAATGGAGATGGCTGCCGAAGCCGATAAGACTTTCAGCAGTTCTAATCTGTCTGATGTAAATGCTCCAGCAATCAGGTTGTTTTCTAAGTAAATTATGCCGATAAGTTGACCTTGGTTCAGGAGTGGCGCGCACAATATTGATTTGTTTTGATGCTGTTTGATATAGGGGTCGCTGTTAAAATTTTTGCTGGCAAATGCTTGGCTTAAAACTACTGTCTCTCCTGTACGGGCAACATAATTAACAATCGATACTGGTAGGTTATTATCTATAGAAATTGACTGCAATACCGCAATACTCTCCGAATCGATCGCACCCGCAGCTTCGATTAGCAATTCCCCGGAATTGTTATTGGCAGAATCTGAGGGGGAATGGAAAATTAAATAGCCTCGTTGTGCTCCGGCATTTTCAATCAGTATTTTCATCAAAGAAGCCAGCAACTTATCCAAGAGTATTTCGCCAGAAATGGCTTGGCTGGCTTTCACTACCGCAGCCAAATCTAAAGCTGAACTTCCTAAGCCAGGGGTGTTTAATTGGCTGGCTATAGTTACTGTACTGGCATCATGAAATTGAGTTTCTGATGTGGATTTTATTAATAATTTTGGGTGAGTTGCTTCTAACTTTTCTTGTTTGCGTTTGGCGCCCCAAATTAGATAGTTGTAGTGCGCTTTTTTTAGGTAAATTTCGGCAAATTCTGCTTTACCTTTGCTCAGCCAGAAATTGGCTGCTAATTCTGCGGCTAATGCTTCATTTTGGATAAAATAGCCGTCTCTGGCTGAAGTAATCGATCGATCGTACAAATCGATCGCCTCCATCTCCTTACCCACAATCCGCGCCATCTCCCCAGCTACCAATAAGTATTTATGCTCAAAGGTCTCCGGACAGCTATCAGCCCAGATTTTCATCTGTTTTTGGTTGGCTTTGAGCTTTCTCAGATATTTTTGGCGATCGCCCTTGGAAGCTTGCGGGTAAAGCGCAGTTAAAATTAGAGAATAATAAAAATTATGTTCGGCTACAATAATTGTGCCGATCGCCAAACTCAATTTTTTCTCAGCTTCCACAGCATAGCTGAAAGCTGCTGCATACTCTCCGTACAAATACAAAACCTGGCATTTCAAAATTTGATAGCCGCAGATTGCCAAAAAACTGCCGCGATCGGCACACCGCTCTAAATATTGTCCTTCGCTAATTTCGCCATTAGAAAATACCTCACAATTAGAAGTTTCTCCCAGTAAATTAAACAAAGCTATCTGACAGCCTAGTAAGTAATCAGTAGCAATTTGATTGTTAGTTTTAAAGTTAAATAGCAAAAAATTCCACACTTCTACACGCAGAGATTCGAGATTTTTGCCCTGGGGGATAGAATACATCAATTTGTAAAGCTGAATGTAACCTGCAAATTGCAATTCGCCGGATTCTAAGCCAGCTTGATAGCCATTATGGCTAATCGAATCCGACAGTTTCAGAGGCTGTATCCAGTGATTTAAATGAGCGACAAGCATTTCCGATGCCTTGCATTTTTGCGTCAAATCGTGAAAGCGATCGCTCAAATTGAGAGCTAACATCCCAAACTCGTATCCCGAGCGATAATCAGCCATCGCAGCCGACAAAACCAAGCCGTAGCAAGCATAGCTGTAAGATGATTCCGGCACCGGGCCGTATTTCAGAGAAAGATTGACAGATTTTGTAACAACTAATTGGTAAAGTATCGGATTGGAAAATAAACTCGCGGGAATAATTTTATCCAGAAGTTTCATCGCGGTTCTTTTTTCCGAAATCTTCATTTCCGGTACGTGCAGCAAAGCACCAATTGCCCGATCGCCCAATTGCGCTGTTGCTTCAGCAAATTCGGCTTTGCAAGCTTGCTGCAACTGCTTTTGGGGCAACTCAACCCCCAACAAACGCAAGCCCTGGCGCCCAAATTTAATAGCTTCCTCGTATTCCCCCAACATGGTATGCAGCGTAATTAGGCGATCGAAAAATTCCGCTTTTTCCACCGCCAATTGCAACTGCGATAGTGCCGAATGAATCAAAAATTGCGATTGCTCGAAATTGCCAATCAGATAATTCAATTCCGCAGCTTCCAGGTACAACTCTCGCGTCAAATTATATTCAGTTTCCCAGCTATCCGCAGCCAAAAGTTCGATCCCAAAACAGACATACTTGACAGCAGCCGCATAAGCTGTAGCAGCTTTGGCTTTTTTCCCAGCCAAAAGATTGAGTTTGGCAATTTTATCTCTTTCCGTGCGATCGATCGCCAAGGGCAGCTCCCCTGCTGTCGCCATTTCTATCGCCCCTATCGCCTTTCCTGCCGCCAGATTTAACTGATCGACAATTTCAAAAAGCTCCTCCGACAAATCTTCACCATCGCTATTATCCAATAACAAGCGACCGATTTGCAAATGAACCGCTTTTTTCTGCCCTTCGTCAATCAAAGCATAAGCAGCTTGTTGGACGCGATCGTGCAAAAACTTGTACTCTTCAAACAACAGTTCAATATCCAACTCAGACACCGGAAAAATCAAACCAGCTTCCAGTGCGGGCTTCAAATCTGAGAACACCAAATCCGGAGATCTTTCACAAATTTTTGATAAAGTAGTTAAGTCAAAAGATGCCCCAGCACAAGCTGCGAAACGCAAAATATTTTGAGTTATTTCCGGCAATATTTTTATTTTTTTTACCATCAAATCAACCACATTATCAGTGATATCCCTTGCTTCAATTTGAGCAATATCCCACTGCCAAAATCCTCCACAACCTCTATTTTTTAGAGCCTTTGGTTCCCGAATCGATAGCTCGGAAGATTCCAGAAAACTAAAATTAATCAATTTCTCAGAATGCAGCATTTTGAGAAATTGATTGACAAAAAACGGATTTCCATTAGTTTTGCATAACACCAAGTCAGCCAAAGATTGCACAGACATAGCATCGCTATGCACAGTGTCAGCTATTAAATTACTAACATCTTGGATGGTTAAATTAGCTAAATAAATAAAATCAATTGTAGCGCCTTCTTTTTGCATTTCATCCACAGTAATCATTAAGGGATGATGGGCGCTAACTTCATTGTCTCGATAGGCTCCAATCAGCAATAAATATTGTGTATCACTATCCACTACCATCAATTGAATTAAATTGAGAGTAGCTGCATCTACCCACTGTAAATCGTCAAGAAAAATTACCAGTGGATGTTCCGCCGAACAAAACACGCGAATAAATTTTTCAAACACAAAATAGAAACGAATTTGCGCTTCATTTGGTCTCAACTCTGCTACCTGGGGCTGTTTGCCGATAATTAATTCTATTTCGGGAATTACCTCAATAATTACTTGACCGTTTGCACCCAATGCAATTAAAAGTTTAGTGCGCCACTCATCGAGTTTTGCGGAACTTTCGGTTAGCAGTTGTCGCGCCAATCCCGAGAAAGCGCTAATAATCCCTGAATAGGGAATATCGCGCTGAAATTGGTCAAATTTGCCGGAAATAAAATAGCCGCGTTTTTCAGTAATTGGTTTGTAAATTTCTTGTACCAGCGATGATTTCCCCATGCCCGAATAACCGGCAACTAGCATCATTTCGCTTCCAGAAAAACTATGTTGTGGGTTCGCAACTCGCTCGAATGCTGCTAGCAAAGCCTGGACTGGCGCCGCCCGCCCGTATAGTTTTTGAGGGATTTGAAATCGATCGGAAATATCTTCTTTAGCTAAAGCAAACTCTAAAATAGTTCCTGTTGTCTGTAATTGACGCAGACATTCTTCTAAGTCTGCTTGAATTCCCCAAACACTTTGGTAACGGTTTTCAGCAGTTTTTTCTAAAAGTTTCATGACTATTGCTGACACAGCCGGAGGAATTTGTGGATTGATTTTGTTGATGGGCAATGGCTGTTTTGCAATGTGACAGTGTACCAATTCCATTGCATCTTTGGTCTCAAAAGGCAATTGGTTGGTTAGCAGTTCGTAAAAAGTAATGCCGAGGGAATAAAAATCTGTACGGTAATCTAGAGAACGGTTCATTCTCCCTGTTTGTTCTGGTGAAATGTAGGCTAAAGTTCCTTCTAAAATATTGGGATTTTTTATGGTAGGAGTTTCGCGGGTTAACAGGGTGGAAATTCCGAAGTCAATAATTTGGATTTTTCCTGTGGCTGGGTTGAGAATAATGTTGCCGGGGTTGATGTCTTTGTGGATGATGTTTGCTGCGTGAATTTGTCCTAATATTGCGGCGGCTTGAATGCCGATATTGAGAAATTCAAACAGGCTAAAGCTTTGCTGTTCCTGCATTTGTTTCAATGAGAAACCGCCAAAATCTTCTAAGATTAGAAGGAGAGTGTTGCGATATTTTTGTAAGTCGTAAGCTTTGATGACTCCTGGCAGGTTGAGGATTTGAAGAATTTTGTATTCCTGTCGGTAGCGGACTATTTCGCCGGGAGTTGGATAGTCTTCGTTGAGCAGTTTGAGAATAATTGGCTGTTGATTTTGTTCTCTAATACCTCGATAAACTGTTGAAATAGAATTTTCGTGTATTTTATTTAATGTTTGAATGCCGGGAATTTCAAGCATTGCATATTTTCCTTTTTTATTAACTGGAAATTAACTTAGAATAAGACCGGGCATAGGGCATAGGGCATAGGGCATGGGGCATATCTCACCATGCTTGAGAACCGCTATAGAATAAGATCGGGCGGTTGAAATCGCGTCTATACAGGCAAAACTCGGATGGTGCGCGGGTTGAAGAGTCGGCGGTTGAAATTAGGTTTTTTCTTCTGTCCGCGCACCATCCGGACATCGTTTGTGTAGACGCGGTTTCAACCATACGTCCTATCTGAGTGTGAAATTTCGCTAACTGTAAAGGCTTGCGACATATTCGCCGTAACCGTTATAGGGCAAAGTTGGGCGAGTTTCCCACGACCAACTGTTACCGGGTCCGACTACCCGTTCGCTGGCTTGCGACCATCTGGGGTGCGGTTTGTCGGGTTCGACATTGGCTTCAAATGCGTATTCGTTGGGGCCGATGGTATTCCAAAAAGTAGCGGGCTGTTTTTCCACAAATTCAATTTTAACGATCGACTTTGCGCCCTTAAAACCGTATTTCCAGGGAATCACCTGCCGCAGCGGCGCCCCATTTTGTTTGGGTAAGCGCCGCCCGTACAATCCTGTGGCAAAAAATGCTAAATCGTTTGCCATTTCCTCGATTCGCATACCTTCGGTATAAGGCCAAGGATAAAATTGCGACATCAAACCGGGGCCGGGAGTGATTTTTGAGTCGTAAAATGAGGTGAAGCGCACAAATTTAGCGTTCGATTGCGGTTCGACATCAGCCATGAGTAATTTCATGGGAAATCCGACCCAAGGAACTACCATCGACCAGGCTTCTACGCAGCGAAATCGATAAACTCGTTCTTCGATGGGAAATTTTTTCTGGAGGTCGTCTATATCGTAGGTGCGGGGATTTTTGACTAAACCAGTTACTTCTACTTTCCAGTTTTCGGTTGGTAAAGCTTGGGCGGCTTGCCAAATAGATTTTGTGCCTCCGTATTCGTAAAAGTTGTTATATTTGGTAGCTAGGGCTTCGTCGGTAATTGCCCGATCGACTTTCGCAAAGGTAGGATTCCGGGTCAATCCAGCGTAGGCTTGGGTTGAGCCTTTATCCAGAGCAGTTTTTGAGCCTGTATTGCTTTGACAGCCTGTCAGTGGTAGCAGCGAAGCAGTGACGCCGGCGCCGATTAAATTGGTCATGAAACGGCGGCGGTTGAGAAAGGCTGTTTCTGAGGTAATTTGTGAGTTGGAAATTTCCCAAGGTTTGGGAACGCGAATTAAGGGCATAGTTCAGTTGACAGTTGACAGTTGACAGTTGACAGTTGACAGTTGACAGTTGACAGTTGACAGTTGACAGTTGACAGTTGACAGTTGACCGCTTGAGGGCTACCTCTCCATAAAAGGAAGAGGATTGAAACAGTGAATAATTTTGTTTTATTTCCCCCGTTGAGGAGGAGGCTTTAAACCATTATTCTTCGTAATAGTTAAAAGTTAGTAGTTAGTTTGGCGAAAGTTGCCAAAATTTCAATTTTTCAGTTGATTTGAAATTTGAAATTGACTCCCTTGCCGCAATTACTGGATCTACAATGACAGTATACCGTAATTCGTTGACAGCGAGTCCAGCCGAGCAATCAAGTTCGGTGCGATCGACTTATTAAGCCTCGATCGCATAAAAGTCCTACCAATTTGAGATTTTAGACTTCGACGGCTTCTGCGGGCTACGCTGACTGACAAGTGGCGATCGCGGTTGTCCTTGCTTACCGAAGTGTCGAACGATAGAAGAATTGGGGATGACTGACTCGATAGTGGTGGGAATTTTTTCTACAGTTGTATTATTTACGCCCACAGGTGTCAGCCAGAATTTAGGCGCGATCGACAGCAGCAACTGTGGCTAAAATCTAGGAAACAATTATCATAAAGCAAAGATTCAAATTATTTAATTTGTCCACAGGAAGCGGCACGCACCGCCCCGCTTTCCTCCCCCACTCCTCCCTTTAAATCGGACGGGGGTCTCCAGCGGCAAGACAAATGAGTTACTGCATAAATCCCAATTGCCAAAATCCCAAAAATCTCGATCGCGCGACAGCCTGCACAAATTGCGAGTCGAACTTGCTGCTCAAAGGGCGCTACCGAGTCTTTCACACCCTCGGTCAAAGTATCGCTTGCCGCACCTTCCTAGCAGCCGATGAAGACCAACCAGCGCAACCCCGCTGCGTCATTCAACAGTTCTGCGGCCCCATGCCGTCAATCGCCGACGGTCAAAACCAGTTCAACCGGACATTTTTGGGTTCTGCCTCAGTTCTCGACAAGTTGGGCAAACACCAGCAAATACCGAAACTGCTGGCATCTTTTGAAGTCGAAGGCTGCCAGTATTTAGTGCAAGAATACATTGAAGGGCGCAATTTAGCCGATCGGCTTTCGGAAAAAGGCGTTTTTAAAGAAATTCACATTTGGTATCTGCTGAGCGAGTTGTTACCAGTGCTGGAATTTGTCCACGAAAATCAACTGATTCACCGAGATATCAAACCGTCCAATATTGTTCACCGCAAATCTTCCCAAACGTCGGCAGCAATAGTCGGGAAAGAGCATCTGGATTCTTGGGAGGAGGAATCCGGGCTAGTTTTAGTCGATTTCGGATCCGCAATTCCTGCCAACAGCGGGCCCCTGAAAACAGAAACAGTGACGGGTTCTGCCGAATACGCGGCGCCGGAACAAATTAAAGGTGAAGCAATTAAGAGCAGCGACATCTACAGTTTGGGCGTCACCTGCATTCACTTGTTAACGGGAATGTCGCCCTTTGATTTGTTTGACATCAAAGCCGACGCTTGGGCCTGGAGGGATTATTTGAAAGTACCAGTTTCGGCCAGACTCGGCCGCATCCTGGATAAAATGGTGCAGCGAGAACCATCAAAACGCTATCGATCGATCGAAGCAATTCTCACAGACATGAAATACGGCCCGACACCGATAGAGGTGATTGCCAGCAAACCCAAGTGGACTTTAGCTTTGTGGGGGGGAGCCACAGTTGCTCTGATTTCATTGGTGCTCGGTTCTCGCTTGCCATCTCCGGTATCGGAGGCTTTCACTTCCAATGAGCCTGTTTCTAGCATTCCCGACATTCGGTTCGACCCGCCCCCCATGCAGAATTTCAGCAGCGAGCCATCGCTGTCACACCCCGCAGTGCGGACTTTGACAGAGCAAGACAAAAATCCGGTGTGGGCGGTAGCAGTCACTCCCAACGGCCGCGTGATAGTTAGTGGCAACAACGATGGGACAATTCACCTGCTGCACAAGCGTCACGGTAAAGTGCTCAAGGTTTTGGCGGCACATTTGGGGCCCGTGTGGTCAGTGGCAGTGAGTCCCGATGGCAGGACGATCGCCAGCGGTGGCGCTGACGGTACGATTAAACTGTGGAATTTCTATTCTGGCCAGTTAATTCGGACATTGGACGGACACACAGACGGCGTGTTCTCGGTGGTGTTCAGTCCCGACGGCAAAGCCCTCGCCAGTGTAGGCAAAGATAATGCTTTGAAGTTGTGGCAAGTCGAAGGCGGGGCCGAGTTGCAAACACTCAAAGGGATAACCGACGAAGTGCATTCGGTAGCTTTCAGTGCCTATAAAGACACTTTGTTTGCTGGCAAAGGCGACGGTAGGATCGAGATGTGGAATTGGAAAACAGGGGCATTCCAAGCCACTCTGACTGGTCATGTTGATGCTGTTTCGGCGCTTACGATCAGCCCCGACGGTACAATTTTGGGCAGCGGCGGCTGGGACAATACCGTGAGGATTTGGGATATCACCACGGATCACGGGCCCGAACCGTCCGGTGAGGTGACTTTTGCCGGTCATACCGATCGAATTCAGTCTGTAGCTTTCAGTCCCGACGGGGCGACGCTAGCCAGCAGCGATTTGAGCGGAACTATCAAGCTGTGGGCGATGGATGGCGGGGAGCAAGGCACGCTGAAAGGTCATTCTACTTGGGTGGAATTGGCTTTTAATCCTCAGGACAAAACTCTGATCAGCGGCAGTTATGACGACACGATCAAGGTGTGGCAACTGTCTCCTTGATTGTGGCGATCGATTCTCGGTGCGATCGAATTAAATCAAGGTATGTAGTTGCGCTTAAGCGCTCTTTCTTAGCGCTTTTGAACAAATCGAAGAGCGAAGACAGCGCAACTACGTGCCTAAAAATCTACCTCAATAAAACCAAATTGCCGATCGCACTACCGCTTTCCTGCAATTCATGAGCGGCCGCAATCTCGTCTAAACCAAAGCGCCCAGCAATAACGTGTCGCAAAACTCCAGCTTTCAGACAAGTCGTAATATCTGCCGCCGCTTGTTGGTGCGCTGCTTTGTCCATAGCATAAACTAGGACGTAATGAACGGTAAGATTTTTGTAAATTAACGAGTACACAGGAATTTGAGGCGTTGCATTTGAATCAGAAGCATAGGTGGCGATCGTGCCGTTACGGGCGATCGCTTTGAGATTAATTTCCAGATTTCCGGCAAAATCAACTTCAATTATGCGATCGACCCCTTTACCGCCCGCAATTTCCTTAATCCGCGCCACCACATCTTCAGCTTTATAATTAACAATATAATCAGCTCCCGCAGTTTTAGCAATTTCTGCTTTTTCCGCAGAACTTACCGTCGAAATAACCGTCGCGCCACCCCATTTTGCCAATTGGATCGCATAATTACCAACAGCGCCCGCCCCGCCCGCAACCAATACAATTTTCCCAGTAACAGCACCATCTTTAAAAACACAATGGTGTGCAGTCATAGCCGGAACTCCCAAACAAGCACCCGCTGCAAAATCTGTATTTTCCGGTAGAAAAACCGCTTGTTCGCTGGGAACAACAACATACTCCGCCGCCGTACCAAACTGGCGGGGCAAAGTGGCTTCATAAATCCAAACACGTTCCCCAATTCGAGACTGTGGCACGCCTTCTCCTGCTGCTTCAATTATGCCCGCACCGTCGTTGTGGGGAATGACTCGCGGGTATCGCATTGTGAGTCCGCCCCAACCGCTGCGCTGCTTAACATCGGATGGGTTAATTCCGGATGCGCGTACTTTAACCAGCACATCATTTGCGCCCAATTCTGGAACATCGATTTCGCCAATTTTGAGGACATCTTTCGCGTTGCCGAGTTGTTCGTAGTAAGCAGCTTTCACGGTTTTTTTCTCCTGATGTTTTCAATCTCGATCGCTCCGCCCCGCGTTACTTTATCACAAATAATTGCTTTAAAGCCGGAACCTTTTTTGGAAGAAATAAAAAAAAATATTCATTACTCCAATCCTCTTCCTTCCTTTGTCAAGTGCTGTCAACTGTCAACTGTCAACTGTCAACTGAATCAAGCACTTCCGCCGTTAACGCGGATATTTTGTCCGGTAATCCATCTGGCTTGTTCGCTACACAAAAAAGCCGTCACATCTGCTATATCTTCAACTTTTCCGAGTCTTCCGAAAGCAGTCATTTGCATAAATCTTTGAATTTGTTCGGGGGTTTTGCCGACAGTGAAAAGTTCTGTATCCGTGGGGCCCGGAGAAATGACATTGACTGTAATTTGCCGATCGCCCAATTCCTTCGCCAGCGATCGAGTTAGCTGTTCCACCGCGCCTTTTGTCGCCACGTAAGCCCCGTAAGTTGGCATCATTATCGCCGTTGTCGAACTAGAAAAGTTGACAATTCTGCCTCCATCTGCCATGCGTTTAGCAGCTTCTTGACAAGCAAAAAATGTGCCTTTGACGTTAACTGCAAACAGATTGTCAAACTCTGCTTCGGTAACTTCTGCTACAGGTTTGTAAAGAATTACTCCCGCATTGTTGACTAAAATATCGACTTGTGAATAGGTTTCGAGAGTGCGATCGAACAAATTGCCAATTTCTGCGGTTTTGCTGACATCGGCTTGTACGGCTAATGCTGTGCCGCCTGAGAGTGCGATCGCGGATACAACCTCTTGAGCGGCTTCTGTTCCTCTGGCGTAGTTGACGACAACCGATGCGCCTTCTTGGGATAATCGGAGGGCGATCGCGCGTCCAATTCCCCGCGATGCACCAGTCACAATTGCAACCTTTCCTGCTAGTGATGCCATGAGATTTACTCCCCAATTAGCGTTGATGCTGCTTCTAAACAATCATACTATTTTTTTAGGAAGCCGATACAGACTGACCTCAGAAATCGGGTTTCTGCGGAGATTTCTCGTAACTCAATTCAAAATTCGTAGAAACCGGGTTTCTAGCCCCCATGCGTAGTTTCAGATTCAGGTACAGAAACAAATTTAAAATCTCAAACAGTCAGAATATCTGTAGGAATTGCACTTGCTAGCCAACACCTGTGGTAAAGTAAACTCGGCTGTTAAACTAAAAATATATGACCGTAAATTCCGAGTTAACAGAGCAGTATTTGTCAGCGGGCGAGAAACTCCAGCAATCAGGAAAATTTGAGGAGGCGATCGCCCAATACCAAAAAATACTAGCACTCGAACCGGATGTGGCGGTGGCACGCAGCAAGATAGCCGAAGTTTATTATACGCAACAGAGATATGTAGAGGCGATCGCCCAGTGCTACCAAACCCTGCGCCAGCAACCCAATTTCGCCCCCGCCTACAAAACCCTCGGGAATATCCTGCAAGCCCAAGGGAAGACAGACGCAGCGGTGCGGGCGTACTCAAAGGCGATCGAATGCGAGCCTAGATTTGTCGCAGCCTATGTTAACTTAGGCAGTATGTGTTACAAACAAGGCTTGCTGGATGAAGCGATAACATACTACCAAAAGGCGATCGCCATGCAGCCAGACTTAGCAGCCGCTTACTGGAACTTAGGCAAAGTATTAGAACAGCAAGGGCGAACCAATGAAGGTTTAATTTATCAACAAAAAGCTTTAAACTTACAGCCAAATTTAGAAAAACCAGGCACATAAATCAATAGCCAAAAACGAGCAACAAAACAACTTCTAAATCTCTCTTTTCTCTGACTCTGCGCCCTCTGCGCCCTCTGCGGTTAAAAAGCATTCTCTTTATTATAAAAATTATAAAATAAGATTGTTCAAGCAAAATTTCAGTAGATATACCAGGACAAACAATATGGATTTAGACACAAAAAATCAAGACCAACAGCACCCGCAATACAAACGCGATCGAGCCACAGTCGATAGTTTATTAGGCAAAGAACCAACCGACAACAATTTATCAGAATTAGCAAGATTAATCATTCGCTATAAAGGATTTCCCGGCGCTAGAGATATCCAAGCAGACTTAAAAAAAGCCCTGCAACAATGGAATCATACCGAAGAAACTCTGTACGAACAAACCCGCAAAATTCACGCTAATGGTGAAGTTTACAGGAAACAAAAAAGCGATCAAGAAGATTGGGCTTAATACAGTCTTCAACCCGCGGAGGCGGGTTTTGTTTGTGTAGACGCGGTTTCAACCGCCGTCTTATCTTAGTCTAGATCCCCCTAAATCCCCCTTAAAAAGGGGGACTTTGAGTGCTTCTTGTCCCCCCCGACCTAAGGGGGGCTAGGGGGGATCGGGTCTAGTCACAAAACAGCAGTTTATGACTGCGTTTGACGTTTGTTTGGCACCAACGAACATTGTTGTGTCCCGACAAAATCCCTCTAAACCATCTCAGCCGAAACAGGCATTGCAGGCTGCGGCTGGAACTGGAACAGCGAATAAACCACGTTGCGGCGGATATCCGTCATCATGTCCAAAAACAGCTCGTAACCTTCCGTTTTGTACTCGATCAGCGGGTCTTTTTGTCCGTAACCGCGCAATCCCACAGACTCGCGCAAAGCATCCATTTGCTGCAAGTGTTCCCGCCACAAAGTATCAATTTGCTGCAAGATAAAGAACCGTTCCGCATCTCGCATCAAATCGGCACGGATGGCATTAACTTCCGCTTCCTTCATGTCGTAAGCATTGCGGACTTGTTCGTGGAGGAAAGTTTTGATTTCCTCAACTGACAAATCTTCTAATTGATCCGGAGTCATGTCAGCTAACAGATAAACAAATTCCTTCACCTTGCTGACAAGTTTGTCGAGTTCCCATTCTTCCGAAGGCAAATCGGGATTGATGTATGCTCCCACGATGTCGTCCATCGTTTGTTCGGCATACTTGATTACCTGTTCCTTCGAGTCCAAACCTTCCAAGACTCGGCGGCGTTCCGCATAGATGGCTCGACGCTGATTGTTCATCACTTCGTCGTATTCAAACACCTGTTTGCGGATGTCGTAATAGTAGGTTTCGACTTTTTTCTGAGCGCCTTCGAGCGATCGAGTCAGCATTCCAGATTCGATCGGCATATCCGCCTCAACACCGAACATATTCATCAAAGTACCCACCCGTTCGCCCCCGAAAATCCTGAGCAAATTGTCTTCCAAACTCAAGAAAAACCGCGTAGAACCGGGGTCTCCTTGGCGTCCCGCCCGGCCGCGCAACTGATTGTCAATCCGGCGCGATTCGTGGCGTTCAGTACCGATCACGTGCAAGCCACCCAACTGCACAACTTCATCGTGTTCGGTGCTGGTAAAAGCATCATATTCGCTGCGAGTACGATTGTAAGCTTCCCGCAATTTTTGAATTACGATGTCTTTGGTGGGCGCTTTTTCCGAGGCTACAGCCACGATATCATCGGCTTGCAATTCCGAGAGCGATCGCTCCCCGTACTCCTTCACCGCCAATTCAACCGCCACTTTCAGCAGTTGCTCGACCTCTTTCGATAGCTGCGTCGGGAAAATCTCGGCCGAAGCCTTCCAAGACTTGACTTTTTTAGCAGTTTGACCAAAACCTTGAGCTGCGGGGCGGGCGCCCATACCGGGCGCTTGTACCAGCGAAAACCCGTCTTCATCATCGGGGCGCACGATCCGGGGCATCAAATACTCGCGCAACTTCAGGCGTCCCATGTACTCAGAATTACCGCCCAGAATGATGTCGGTACCCCGTCCGGCCATGTTTGTGGCGATCGTCACAGCGCCTTTGCGTCCGGCTTGAGCGATAATTTCCGACTCCCGTTCCACATTTTCCGGTTTCGCATTCAGCAAATTGTGAGGAATCTTGAGTTCCCGAAGCAGCCGCGACAGCAACTCGGATTTTTCCACACTGGTAGTACCCACCAGCACCGGTCTACCGATTTCGTGCATTTCGGCGCATTCTTGGGCGATCGCCTTCCACTTGCCGGCCTCTGCCTTGTAAACCATATCCGAAAGGTCGCCACGGCTGGGAATCCGGTTAGTCGGAATCAGCGTCACTTCCAGACTGTAAATCTTCTCAAACTCGGTTTCCTCAGTCTTCGCCGTCCCAGTCATCCCCGACAGCTTCGGATACAGCAAAAAGAAATTTTGATAAGTAATCGTCGCCAGCGTCTGAGTTTCTGGCTGAATTTCCGCGTGTTCTTTGGCTTCGATGGCTTGGTGCAAACCGTCACTCCAGCGCCGTCCCGGCATCACCCGCCCTGTAAACTCATCGACAATCACCACTTCGCGATCGAGATTGACGATGTAGTTAATATCCTTAATAAACAATTCCTTCGCCTTAATCGCATTAAAAATGTAATGCGCCCAAGGGTCAGCCGGATCGTATAAGTCCTTCACTCCCAACAAATCCTCAGCTTCGCCAAACCCTTCATCGGTCAACAGCACATTCCGCGCCTTTTCGTCAACCTCGTAGTGTTCCTCATTTTCCTTTCTCAGGGAAGCAGCCACCTCAGCCGCCCGGATGTACTTCTCGCTGGGGCGTTCCACCTGACCCGAAATAATTAGAGGTGTTCTGGCCTCATCAATCAGCACCGAGTCAACCTCGTCAATCACGCAGAAATTAAAAGGACGCTGCACCACATCTTCCATGACAGTAGCCATGTTATCGCGCAAATAGTCAAAGCCCACTTCGCTGTTGGTGGCGTAGGTAATATCGCAGTTATAATTTTTCTTGCGTTCCACCTGATCCATGCCCTGCTGGATCAGTCCCACAGTCAATCCCAGGAAGCGGTGCACCTGCCCCATCCATTCCGCGTCCCGCCGTGCGAGATAATCGTTGACGGTGATGATGTGCACGCCTTTACCGTTGAGGGCGTTGAGGTAAGCCGGCAGCGTCGCTACTAGAGTTTTGCCTTCACCGGTTTTCATTTCGGCAATTTGGCCTTTGTGCAGGATGATGCCGCCGAGGAGTTGGACATCAAAGTGGCGCATTCCCAAAACTCGCTGTCCCGCTTCCCGCACCACTGCAAAAGCTTCGGGCAAGATTTCATCGAGGATTTCTTTCTCTTCGTTGAGAGATTTAGCTTTGGCCAGACGTTCTTTAAACTCCGCTGTTTTGCCTCTGAGGTCGTCGTCTGAGAGGGCGCGTAAGTCTTCTTCCAAGATATTGATATCAGCTACCCAAGGCTGAAATTTTCTCAGTTTGCGAGCGTTGGGGTCGCCGAGTAGATTTTTAAACATGGCAGGAGAGGCAGATTTTTAATAATTTAGCTAGTAGCTTGCAGAATTAGGGGCTGTAGTGTCAGCCACAACGTTTACCTTCCCCGATTGTAGCAACCATTTGCCGTCCTAGGCGGTCGAAGGCGCCCTTGGGGGCGATTTGGGATTTGGGATTTGGGATTTGGGATTTGGGATTTGGGATTGAAGAAGTGACTTCTCTTGTCCCTTGCTGATTCAGCAAATCATTTCCACAAACTATTGAGTAAGGGCGTTATGCGGGCAGTTTGTGGATTAGGTGTATAGCCCGAAGGCGGATGAGGAGATTTTAGAGCAACGGGAAGTCATTGTAATTATGTCCTTCTGAATCCTTCGCAAGGCTCAGGACTGCGAAGAATCGAGCGAGATTCTTCCCGGAGTTTACTTGCAGAACCCTTCACTCCGTTCTGCAAGTAAACTCCGGGTCGGGATCGGAATGACAGACAATAGATGCGTAAGTCCTGTACTCAACAAAACGGTTACTCAGTTTTACTGACGAACTTATAAGCTTGATAACCTCCGTAGGTTAAAAGTGCCCCTGCTGCCACAATTCCTGCAACTGGGAGAGTCACAGGAGCAGCCACAATAGTTGTTGCTGTCGTTGTCAAGCCCAACCAACCTGCGACACCAGCAGCAGGCACTGTTGCAGTAGTGGCTATAGGTACAGTGGCAATTGTAATTGAACCCAATGACGAACCACCAAGTGCAGCGATTCCAGCGATCAACTCGTTTTTCATTTCTCTAACTATTGTGATAATTGTATATTTTATCTCATAATTTACCGCATATTTTTTTTTCTGTCAATATCGAATCAAAAAAAAAAATTAGGATTTTCCAGTGTCTATACCGGGCTGCAACGCAGGATTTTAAAAAATTGATAATCTCAACTATCCTTAAATTTAGGAGACACTTCAAACGCTAATTGTGACCCATAAAAACAAACATCAAACTCAGTAAAAAAATTAGTTCGCCCTAAAAGAATGGGAATATTATTCACCCTACTCCAGGCAAAAACTAACTGAACTGGATCAAAGTCCCCTATTTTTGCCAAGACTAATAACCCTTTCGTTTCAGCACTCGCTAAATTTCCCGCTAAAGTAACAGAAAATCTTTGCTCTTCCCAAATTGCCCCTAATTGCACCCCAACATTATAGGGCAAAACATTTACGCTAGCTCCTGTATCCAGTAAACCCATAACCTCAACAGAACGATTTTGATAAGTTAGTGTTAAAGGCAGATACGGAACATCAGCTAAAACACCTGACTCATCTCGTTTAGGTTGAAAAGAATATCGCCTACCATTAAACATTTTGAGTTTGTTTTTGTTCTGTTTCTAGTAACTGCATTAATTGCTCTGCTGCACTATTAGAAGTATGCACGGAATACATAATTTCAGCAGATTCATTGCCCATGACAATTCCTTCTTCTTTCGCCAATTCTGCTATTAAAAACAGCATTATTTGAAATTTATCAGTGCGGGACAATTGCTGAAGTTGGGCTAATAATTCAAGATTTGACATAAAACGCCATTGAATTCGTTTTTCCATTTTATCACACCCTTGAGATTTAAACTACTCCACAACAGCAGTGTGAATCCCTAATTCCTGAACAGGCAAGATGCCTGTTCCACAAAGAATGAATTTGATTGTGGAACAGGCATCTTGCCTGTTCTTGAGAATGGTGTAAGATGTGAGATTAACCCTACTCTTCAACAGGCCTGGGGACTTCGTAAGTCAAAAAGTCATAGGCCATTTTCGTATTTGGAAAAATTGCCTGGGCTTCTTTGAGCAAGTCATCCAGGACGATCGCATTTCCCGGAGCGTAACGCGGGCTAAAATGCGTCATGATCAACTGTTTCGCCCCAGCGAGCAAAGCTACTTGAGCCGCCATCGTCGAAGTTGAATGCAGGCGATCGAACGCCATTTGAGCATCTTGATGGGCAAAAGTCGCTTCATGCACCAACAGATCGGCATCCTTCGCTAAGTCCACCGCGCTGTCACAAAAAACCGTGTCTGTACAGTAAACAAACTTTCGCCCGACTTGATCCGGGCCGCAAAAATCACTACCTTTAAACTGTCGCCCGTCCGATAATTTTACCGTCTTTCCTTGTTTTAATTCACCGTAAACTGGCCCCGACGGAATACCCACAGCCTTCGCTTTTTCTACATCAAAATGTCCCGGACGGTCTTTCTCAGTTACTCGATAACCAAAAGCAGTAACTCGGTGTTTCAAAGGAGCGCAGCTAACAATATATTCGTCATCTTCATAGACAACTCCCTCATGACTTTTGTGCACCTTCACGGGGTAAGAAAAATGAGTTTGAGAATAGCGAACGCCAGCTTGCAAATATTCTTCAAGTCCCGGAGGCCCGTAAAGATCGATGCGCTTGACATTCCCCGCCAAACCGCAGCTAGCCAGCAAACCCATTAAGCCGAAAATGTGGTCGCCGTGCAGGTGAGTGATGAAAATACGGCTCAGTTGGCTGACTTTTAGCTCGCTACGGAGGAATTGGTGCTGGGTTCCTTCGCCGCAGTCAAACAGCCAGAGTTCCGCTCGCTGGGGCAAGCGGAGGGCGATGCTGGATACGTTGCGCGATCGCGTGGGGACGCCGGAGCTAGTTCCGAGAAATGTAATCTGCAAGAGTTAAATCACCTCAATTAAATCTTAAAAAATATGTTACAAATATCCAGAGTGCGGCGAATCCGACATAAAGGAAATATTCGCAGGCAGGAACCGAGATAAATCGCTGTTGCTGCTAGGATCTAGTCGCTCCAATCATTTTTGACGCACAAAGTGCCAAACCCAATTCTGGGTGCATCTGGTTTTTGAAGAGGGCGAAGCATGACCGTATATGAGTTATTAGTTATAATCCCATATTGACTGCGGTCATGCTTCGCCCCTACAGATATATTTGCTTGCATTGAGATGCACCCCCAATTCTAACGTTTTCTTTCTGCCGTTCTCCTTCCTTTTTCCCGAACCTTCCCGAACTCTTAAAAATTCTCAAACTCATACAGCACAGGAGGAAAATTTTAAAATGCAGTCAGGAGTGTTCTTTACTTCCGTTCTTTCGACATTAAAAAAACGCTACTTTTGGATTTCGCTGTTGTTTTGGCTGGTAATGGTAGCCCCAGCACAGGCGGCGCTGATTTTGCGAGTTGCGGTACAAGACGGGACGAGTCAGATCAAAGTCGGCAGTTCTACTAAGGCTGCAATCCGCGACAGCAGCGGGCGCAATTTGGGGGAACTGCCCGCCAACAGTTCTCAGTCTGCTCAATTTCGATCGGGAACTGTGGCAATTGGCCGCTGGGCTGCCAATCAAATTTGGATCGAGCCGACCGGAAACGGTTATGTTTGGATTGGCGATCGATGGTATCGGGGACGCACGCTTCTAGTTCCCGAAAAAGGAGCCTTAACCGCCGTCAACTATGTCGATATCGAACAGTATCTCTACAGCGTTCTCGGTGCCGAAATGAGTGGCAATTGGCCTCAAGAGGCTTTGAAAGCCCAAGCAGTCGCCGCCCGTTCCTACGCTCTCCACAAGCGCCTCAAAAGCGAAACCGACCTTTACGATGTGGATGACACTCAGTCTTCCCAGGTTTACAAAGGATTGCAAACAGAATCTTCGGGTACTTATGCCGCAGTGGATGCCACCGCCGGTCAAGTTCTGACTTACAACGGTCAGATTATTTTAGCCGTTTTCCACTCGGCGTCTGGCGGACATACGGAAAATGTCGAGGATGTTTGGACGGAACCCCTGCCTTATTTGCGGGCTGTTCCTGACTTCGACCAAGGCGCGCCGGTTTACCAGTGGAAAGAAAATTTTTCCCGCGCTCAAATGAGCAGCAAGATTTCTGGTGTGGGGAATGTAATCTCGATGAAGCCAGAACGTACTACCGCTTACGGCAGCGTTTTATCCATGAAAGTAGTCGGGGATGGCGGTTCTAGGGTGATGACTGGCGCGGATTTGCGTCGGGTTCTAAATTTAAGGAGTACCCGCTTTACTGTGATTCCTCAGTACGGCGGGATTTTTAGCGGCCAAAATAGGGGGAAGCCTCCTACGGGTTTTCAAGTTGCTGGCAAAGGTTTCGGTCACGCTGTGGGCATGAGTCAGTGGGGGGCTTACAATTTGGCTAGGCAGGGATACGGCTACCAGCAGATTTTGTTGCACTATTACCGGGGTGCTGCTTTGGCTAGAATTGCTGTGCAGTAACTGTTGGGAATGGGGGATGGGGCATGGGGCATGGGGCATGGGGCATGGGGCATGGGGCATTGGTAAGAAATAACAAATAACCAATAACAAGTAATAACGAATAACTAACTAACTGTCCACTGCCAACTGCCAACTGCCAACTGACTAACTAAATTAAGGATTGCTATGCAAAAGTGGGAGTATTTATTTGTGGATGCGAATATGTATCCTTTTGGAAATAAGCTAATTAGTTTATATGTAAATGGTGAGGAGCTGCGAGATTGGAAACAAGGCTCGCTACATCTATTTGTCAATCAATTGGGGGAGGATGGGTGGGAACTTGTGGCTCTGCGACATGACTCGAAATACGACCAAAATTGTTTGATTTTTAAACGCCCTAAGATTGTTAAAAAAATCAGAAAAACACCAGATACTGATATTCAAAATAAATGATTTGGGCGTTGTTTAATCAGGGTATGAAAATGGGTAACTTGAAAATTCAGAATATTGACTGACTCGCTTGTTTCATTTTTTCACATTGAGTCGTTCATACCGTAAATCAGCAACGCCAATACAAGGTACGTAGTTGCGCTTGAGCGCTCTTTCCTAATATAAGCAAAGAGCGCTGAAGCGCAACTACGTACCTAAGATCAATTCTCAGAAGACTTCTAGTCTCCGGCGGTTAGAAACCGCGACTACAAAAACAAAGTCCACCTCCGTGGACTAAGAAAAAATCTGTGTGCTGCATTCCTGATTCTTCGGGTTATAAATTAATTGTCCGATCGCCCAATTCGCCGCTGCCATTCAGCATCTATTTTTGCTGATTGTTCGAGTTCTTGTTGAGTTAATTCGCTTTCTGTGGTATAAGCTAAGTCTTCTCCACTCAGAACGTTTTCGCCTGCAAATTCCTGGGCGTAGGCCAGTTTTTGCTGCAAGTTGGCATCGGGTTGGTTTAATAACATGGCTCGCTGCTGCCGATCGTGATTCCGAGCTTCTATCCTGCTATTTTTCCACTGAATCCAGAAGTAGCGAATTAAGGGAATTGTCAGAAATCCGACGCCGTAAATCAGCAGCAGTGGATAAATACCGCTGACGAAGCCGATAAATCCACCTGCGATCGCACTTTTCGTTAATAAATTCCCCAAAACCAGCGCACCGACAAGATTGACGGCTCCTAAACCTGCTGCGAGCATGATTTGGCCGGAGTCGGCGTGACTGAAACGCCACAGCATTTCTCGCAAATAAGTTCCTGTTGGTTGAGGATTTTGCAGGAGGGCTGTGGTTTGCAATTGCGGAAAATGATAGATGATTTGCCCTTCGGGACTGACTTCGGGGCGGCCGTCAAAACGGGCCAGGGCTGGTAACATATATTCTTCGTATTCTCGGGCGTATCCCTGTCCGAGATTGTCGAGATAGGGCGCAATTTGTTCGGCTGCGACTGCGCCTCGGTTGTTGCGAATTGCGGTGGCTATATCGCTCCACTTGCGCTCTTCTAGATTTTTATTGGGATTCCCGTCTCCAAATATAAAGGAGAAAACTGCTTCCAGAAAACTCATTTGGGGTTTTTGACCGCGATCGCGCGATCGCTGCTGGTAGTATGGTTCATCATGGTTCCAGTAAAAGATCCAGATTAAGTCGTTCCAGAAGTAGGGAAAAAAGAAAAAGCCTCCGCCGCCACCTCCACTTTCGCCTCCGCTTCCGCCTCCTCCACCGTTATTGTCGCTGTTCATGCTGGAGAGTAAAAGCGTAATAGCAACAACAATTAAAAGGATGGAAGCTACCAGCACTAAGCCAAAAGATATTCTAATCAAGTAAAATAGAACTCGCCAGATTTTTTGCCACCATTCCTGCAACTGCAAGCGCAAGAATTTGTTTCGCAAAATATCTCGAAAGTTGTTGGGAAATATGTAGGCAATGTCGCCGGATTCTGCTACTTGCAGGTTGCCGCCTGCTTCGGAGGCCAGCGTTAACAGTTCTCGCTGGGCAAAATTGACATCTAGTCCAGCTTTTGCCGCCACGTCTCCAACCGTAACGCGGTAGCCAAGTTGCTCGACGGCTTGCATAATCCCGGGATTTGGAGCCATGTGTTTCTCTTTGTGAAAATTACGCGGTTATTTTTAATTATAGGTTGCGGGCATTAAAGCTGGTTTAGACCTGGAGAATTTAGGCTTTTTTTGTGGCTGACCTTGATTTTGGGGCAAAACATTGCTACTTTTGGCATGGTTCAAAAATGGCAGTTTTAAGGTAGCACTGCACGGCAAATTCTGCCATCATTAAAGGTACATCAAAGCTGATAGCGATTGCTGTCAGCTTTGGGTCGAGAATACCGGCGATCGCCAGTAATTCGTCGCGTCGATCAATTGAAAACATCTACTTGATTCTCATTTGTTTCTGAGTGGTATTTGTATTCTTGGATCAGAGTCAAAATTGAACTAGATACAGGGGGTGTCGGAATATAACCACCTGCGACGAATGCCATCTTAATAAAAAATATCAGCTTGCATAATTAAATTAGTGAATAGTGAGTAGTGGATAGTGGATAGTGAATTAGATTGTTTCTAAGAACTCAAACAAATAGTTTTCATCTTTTAAGTTAAGAAAATTTTCTTTACCATTGAGAACATCTTCATAAGTCATTTTATCCAATTCATCTTTGCTCAGGTTGAGATCGATATCAGGCTTTCCTTTCATAACTATGCCTAAGCCAAAATCGCAATCCAACACAAAGACTCGCAAATCTTTGCGATTACTTCTTAGATAACAAATCGTTTTCCAGACATCACCACACCAGTTGCCATCCCATCCAGGTAAATTCATGTCGATCGCAGCTTGCAGAGACTGAGCTGGACAGGCTGCGAGGACATGGGGTGGTTTGCAATCATGCATGACTATTACGCCATTTTCATTGAGGTTGTCCAAGGTATTCAGGACATCTTGCAATGATTGTTCGTAGGTATGCAATCCATCGATAAATGCTACATCAAACCGTTCGATCGGATTGGCACTTGCAAAAAAAGCATCGCTAGTGGCGTCTATATATTCCGCTGTTGCATTACATAGATTTTTACTAGCCCATTCCAATTTACGTTCTTCAGAAAATGCAAAACTAGGATCTACTCCCACCTTTTGAGCGATCTCGATCGGGAAAAAACTATCGCCATTATTTACGCCGATTTCTAAATACCTCAGGGCTTTTTTCTTGTCGATTATTTTTTGAATTACATCGGTTCTGAGCATTTCGGTTTCCTGAGATAATAGACAACAATTTGAAACCTAACTATTTAGGCTGACTGTTTACTATAACATATCTCACGCATTGCCCCACGTATTTTTGTTACTGCTGTTGGGGGAAGGGGGAAGGGGTAAAGAGTACAGGACTTACGCAAAGAATCTATCTGTAGGGTGCGTTACCTCTGGTAACCGATCGCCAACGCTACTAATAGTGTGGGTGCGTACTTTGTCTTTGCCAATATCACGATCGCTATTTTCTGGCGAGCATCAAGCGGTAAACTGGCTGCGACTGATTGGCTCGGACTCATTCTTGTAGATTATACCCAGGTTTTTCCTAAGTTCCCTCTGAAACCATCATAAGTTCCGCGCAGACAAGCCCAAATTTTCAATCTTCTTGATAGGTTTTCTAATAGCAAGATTTTAATAACTAAATTAATCATAATTTTAATTCTATGAATACTAAACATAATCAATAGTTTGTTCTCCATAGCGAGACTAAGTTCGACAAAGGTGTTATTCCTGCATCGGTAGTAGTAACGCAACGGAGAACAATTCAATCGCATTATTTTTATTTTAGGATAAAATAAATTAACTTCTTGAGTCTCTCCAAATCGTTGTTTTAGAACAATATTTCTATTGACAAATATAGAATAATTTTGTTTCTTTAATTTTAGACAATATTCCCAATCAACTGCTTCAATAAATAAATTTTCATTAGGAAAGGGAGTATTGTAAGCGGCTTGAATGGAAATAAGAGAACCTGCTGTAATAACGGCATCACATTTATAAATTTCAGGGATTTGATCGTTTATAAGAAATTGTTTTAGTTGATACTTATCTAAGATCATTCCATTCCATTGTTGTCCTGTGACTCTATCAACAGGAAGTGGAGCAATAATTCCAATTTTTTGATGAGCTTCTTTGAGATTATCATAGGTTTCAATTAATCTTTTTAAAGCATCTGGTGAAGGTTCAGTATCTTGATCGAAAGTCCAAATAAAATCAAATTCATTTTTAATAGACCATTCAATACCCACTCGTAAACCGCCAGAAATGCCGATGTTTTGGGGATAAGATTTGACGATAATAGATTCGTCTAATTCTTCAGGAGACAACAACACATGAGGCGAGTTATCGACTATTAAGATTTTCTCGATCGAATAAGTTTGACACTTAAGAGAAGCGATACACCGCTCAAGGGCAGTTTTATCTGAATAGGCAGTGATATAAGCAACAATACGATACGACATTACCTAATTAATACTTCCAACTTATTTTTACTACAAATGAATACAATTACCCCGACTGCTTAGTCCTGCTTGAAAAATTAACATTTTTTACGCTGGAATAGTCTGACATTACCATGCTAATTAGCAATTGTCAACAACTGTCTCAAATTGTTGTTGGATCTGAAAAATATCTCCATGACAAGGAGTATCAGGCAGGACTTCTTTCTGACCTGCTCTCAATCCCGTCCCGACATCAGCAATGGTGAAATCTGGCTGAAACCCCTGCGCCATCGCATCTAGCAAATGCCAACCCCAAGACTGATTGGCTCGGACTCATGCTTTGGGGGGCGAATTAGGACTAAGGCGACAGCCTTCACCTTACACCGATCGCTCGCAAACTGTTACCCTCAATTGAACCGTACCCTACTTTTTTCCCAAAAGCTTTTCAGTGTTGGCTGAACTTTGAAAACTTAATAAAAGTTTAAATATGTAAAAAAAATATGTTTTTTTTGCAAGTCTTGCAATAGTTATCTACAATAGATAGGACTTGCGCGTGTTGTCAAGTTTGTCCTTGTGTCTCACAAGTCTTTTTCGCATTCTCAGCACAACTCTAAACTAAAATTGTTGTGCAAGTATTCATAGGAAAACTTTACCCGCTAATTTTTGAGATTAGCCACTAACGAAAAGAATCGCATATGCCAAGAACTCAACGCAACGATAACTTTATTGACAAAAGTTTCACGGTAATGGCTGATATCATCCTGAAGATTATGCCCGCGAAAAAGAAGGCGAAGGAAGCTTTTGCTTATTATCGGGATGGTATGTCGGCTCAAGCTGATGGCGAATATGCTGAAGCGCTGGACAATTATACTGAAGCGCTGAAGCTGGAAGAAGATCCTTACGATCGCAGTTATGTATTGTACAATATGGGTCTGATCCATACTAGCAACGGCGAACACGATAAAGCTTTGGAGTATTACAGCGAAGCGCTTGAACTGAATCCCAGAATGCCGCAAGCGCTGAACAATATTGCTGTGATTTACCACTATCAAGGGGAAAGGGAAAAGGAAGCTGGCAATGTTGAAGGGGCGGAAGGGCTGTTTGATAAAGCTGCGGATTACTGGAAGGAGGCTATTCGTTTGGCGCCGAACAATTACATTGAGGTGCAGAATTGGCTGAAGACGACAGGGCGATCGCAAATTGATGTGTATTTTTAACTATGATGGGAATGGGGAATAGGGAATGGGGAATAGGGAATGGGGCATCGGGCATAGTTAATAGTTAGTAGTTAATAGTTAGTAGTTTCTCTAATAACAAATAACAAATAACAAATAACACATAACTTGTTTGGCCTCTTTGCCCCATGCCCCATGCCCCATGCCCCATGCCCTATGCCCAATTCCCAATTCCCTATGCCCAATTCCCAATTCCCAATTCCCAATTTTTATGATTGACAAAGAAGAAGTTCGGAAAGTAGCGAATTTAGCCCGATTGGAATTAACGCCGGAAGAAGAAGAGCAGTTTACTGGTCAACTGAACGGTATTTTGGATTATTTTGAGCAGTTGAGCGAACTGGATACGAGTAAGGTAAAACCGACAACTCGGGCGATCGATGTTAGCAATGTTATGCGATCGGACGATTTGCAACCGTTTGCTAACGGCGAGAGTATTTTGGCGGGTGCTCCCGATCGCGATGGGGAGTTTTTTAAAGTGCCTAAGATTATGTAGAATTTCCGCTGTGTACCTGACTCGATCGCCCTAACCCCCCTTAATCAGCAGGGTGGTTTTATTGTCGTCAGACAAATTAGGTACGTAGTTGCGCTTCAGCGCTCTTTATAATATTAGGAAAGAGGGCTGAAGCCCAACAACGTACCTAAGGGTGCTTGTGGCGTACCTTACGATCGCACTAAATTCTCACTCCAAAAGATGCGGCCAATTCCCGTTCTGGCTGCATACCAACTGTCGGCGGCATCGATCGACTTGCAACCTGCTCGATTAGTTGTAATTGCTGCGGTAACATATTAGCTAAACTGTAGCGTTCTAGGGCGGTTTGACGGGCCTTGACCCGAATTTCTGCCATGCGGGTAGGATGGTCTAAAACTTCGTCAATGCGATCGGCTACTTGTTTCGGCGAGAAGTAATCGACGATTAAACCGTTTTCTCCATCGCGGATAACTTCTCTCACCGGGCCCGTATCGGAACCGATTACTAAACATCCTGCCGATAGAGATTCAATCATCGACCAAGATAGCACGAAAGGTCTGGTTAAATAAACGTGTACGTCGGATGCTTGAATTACTTTTAAATACAGTCCGTAAGGTAGCGGCCCGACAAAGTGTACTCGCGACATATCTAGCGGCACTTTTTTGAGCATATGGTCTTTGTAAGACTCGCCGTTGGGTAGGGAACGGCCGTAACAAACTCTGTCTGAACCAACAATTACAACGTGACAGTTGGGGCGGCGTTCTTGCACGTAGGCGATCGACTCAATGAACTCTGGAAAACCACGGTAAGGTTCCATTCCCCGCGATACGTAGGTGACAATTTCATCAACGCCGGACAAATCTAAGTTCGGTAAAATTAGTTTAGCACCGGGATCTGGTTTAAAATAATCGGTGTCTACGCCGTCGTGGAGTACGGATAATTTTTGTTGTAATTCTGGCGGAAATTGCGATCGCTGCCAATAAGTCGGCGACAAACCCCAATCGCAAGAATATAAATCGATCAGAATCGGCGCATTTTTGATTCTAATTCTCGCCATATCGTCAACACTTAAAGGTTCCGCCGGATCGAAATCTGCGTCGGAACCAATGGCGTGATAAAACCACTCGAAATAACACAAAAGTGGCGTATTTGGAAAAGCTTCTTTGACAAATAGTGTCGGCCCCCAACCTGAATGTCCGCAGATTACATCGGGTACAAAACCGTCAGCTTTGAGTTGTTCGGCCATTCTAAATACAGCTTGTCCGTAGATGACGGCACTTTCTAAAGGGCGCACGTATTGGTGAGTCTGGGCGTGGGGTTCGCGGCTGGGGGTAAATGCTGCTTTGCGAACTCCGGGAATGTCCCATTCTGGACGCTCGTTTTTAGTGCCGAAAACAATTTGATTTTTGGGATTGGCGCCTAAAGCCGTGATAATGTGGCGGTATTGGGCGGGGAAGTTGGGGTGGAGAAATAATGCTTTCATTTTAGAAGGAAGAAGGAAAAAGGAAGGAAGATGAACAGGATTTACATGATGTTCGATCGATTAGTTATAATTCCAGCAGGTGTGAGACTGCTTTAAAAACATCGCTGTCAACTGTCAACTGTCAACTGTCAACTGTTTAATGGTGCTTTGCAAATCCAGACGCAATCTCGCGGTACTGAAGATGTATTTTTCAGGAGGATTTCATAGTTTAAATGGTTGAGAAATTTTTCCATAATTGTATCTGTCATTATTGAGAATGCAGTGCCATCTCTGCGTCCCAGCAAGTTTTTGTCCCACTCGCCGGCGAATTTTTGCCACCCTAATTCGCTGAGAATATTGCCGTGGTGGAAGACGCAAATGCGATCGCCCCGCAGCAGTTTTGGAATGCGAGTTAGGTAGTTGAATATGTCTACGGCTTCTACGTGTACCATGGTATCGTAGCAAAAGCAGACATCGGCTGCACCCTCGGCGATGCCGTCTAATGTTAAACCGTCGAGTTTGACGTAGGAAACGCGATCGACTCCCAAGCGCGATCGCGCGGCTTGCAGCATTTGACTGGAAATATCGGCGCAAATTAGGCGATCGCAATATTTCAGCAACAGCGAACCAGTTTTTCCGCCACCGATACCAATTTCTAAAACCGTATGTTCTTTTTTGATGTACGGTGCAACAAACTCCTGTTCTATCAGTGCTTCGTATTCGGCTAAGGAGTTGGCCGCACCAGCAGCTTTACCTATCCATTCGTCCCCAATATGGGAAAGTTCGGGATTAGTTTCTTCCCACTGTTGGGCGTAACTGTCCCAGGCTGTTTCATAATCTACTCTTGGGCGATCGGTCATTTTTTCATCGTTCATTTTTGATTATTTTATAGTATAGATGTCTGGATTTTGAATATGTTCCGCAAGTCTTCGTTTCTCCTTGCCCTGTGCTACCAATTATATCAAATCCGGTCTTCATTGGAATGATTCATCTCTCCATTCTCTTCCTCTGTGTCCTCTGTGTTCTCTGCGGTTTAATAATTCCGGTACAGCCAGATTTGATATTACCAATTACCTGTTCTACCAATGCCCTGTTTGCCCAATGACCTGTTTGGCCAATGACCTGTTTGGCCAATGACCTGTTTGGCCCATGATTAATGACTGCTGAAATATGCTTCGCAGAAAATGTCTGCATAAGCTTGAGTCATCTCCTCAAAAGTATTGAGTGAATCCAAGACATATTTAGCATTTCCAGCTAACTGCTGGCGCAAAGATTTATCCTCCAACAAACTAATCAAAGCTGCAAGTAATTGATCCGGACGATCCGGCGTATAAAACAAACCGTTAATTCCCGGCCTCACTTGTTCCTTAATTCCAAAGACTGGCGATGTAATAATTGGTAAATCGCAGGCCATCGCTTCCAAAATCACTCGCGGAAAACTTTCGACACGAGAAGTGCAAACAAAAATATCCGCCGCTTTGTAATATTTTCCTGGTTCCCCGGTTTCCGGGACTACTGTCACCCTTTGTCGCAACTCTTCCGGCAATGCGTTCACCATATCGGCTAATTTATTGCTGTAAATACTCGGCCGATCGCCCACAATGAAACACCTAATCTTATTGTGCCATTTTTCAGGCAAAAGTGAAAGTGCTTGAACTAAATCTTGCTGGCCTTTACGTTCGCAGACGGTTCCCAGCAGCAACAATACCACATCTTCCGCTGCCACACCTAAAGTGTTTCTAGCGTCTTCAGAATTCTCGGAATTTTCCAGTTTGCTCAAATCTAAGCCGTTGTGAATCACTGTAAAATTGTGGTGGCTGTTGAGAGGCAAATACCTGTCACGCGTTGCATCCGCCACAAAAATCACCTTGTAAGGAAAGCGGAAACACTCCAAAGCTCTCGCCGCAATCTCCGAGCCAAACCTGTTAAAATAAGTTTGCCAAGGTTCGCTTTCGTGCACGTTCCACACCGCCGGAACTCCGATTTCTCGCGCCGCATCAACTACAAAGAAGTTTTCTAAAGTATTGGCATAAATTGCATCTACTTTTAAACTTTCAATTTCCTTACTAAAACTCCGGATAGCTTCATCGTAAGCATCGCGCTGGTAGATGTGTTCGAGGGGATTGTCGCGTACAATGACTTCAATTCCCTGTTGTTCGTAAGCTTGGCGCAGGGGGCCGTCTGTCGTGCAAAGTACGATCGGCAAAATCACACCCTCAGCCGCCAATTTCACCGCAATTTCGTACTGATGCAGCGGTGCCCCCGTAAAATCCAGCGAATTGCTGCACATCAAAACCTTAAGAGGATGAATAGAATTGTTTGTATTGGCTACCAACAAACCAGAATCCGAAACTTCCAATGTATAACCCTCTTCCTTTTTCCCTCTTTCTTCTTCCTTCTTCCCTCTTCCTTCTTCCTTCTTCTTTCCCTCTCCTTTCATAAAAACCCGTCGGGGTTGAATATGAAAATACTCATCTTCTAAAGACAAATGAGGACTGTAAAAGCTGTCATTTTTCCCCGCATACTTGCGCCGAAAAGCCGCAACTTCTTGAGGATTGTCAGTAAAACCTCTCGAAGTTCCCTCCTTGTGCAACAACTCCGCATCGGGACAATACACGCACCGATAACCCCGTTCTAACAATCGATATCCGTAATCGACATCATTGTAAGCAACAGCAAAATCATCCTCATCAAAGCCGCCCAATTCTAAGAACAATTGACGGGGAGTAATCGTGCAAGCAGCAGTTACTGCCGAGTAATTTCGCGTTACCATCGCTTGAGAAAGATAGCCTCGATTCTCCTTATCCATCAGCTTAAAAGCGTGACCGGCCAAACCGTGATGGAGGCCGTGAATTACTCCCGCGTGCTGAATTCTACCGTCGGGATATAACAGTCGCGCGCCGACTGCACCAACGCCGCGAATTTGAGCGTATCCCACCATTTGACTCAGCCAGCGCGGGTTGATTGCTTCAGTATCGTTGTTCAAAAACAATACATATTCGCTGTCAACTTTCTCGACGGCGCGGTTGTTGATTGCTGCAAAACTAAACTTGCCACCAGGATTTTTGATTCGCAAAACTTGGCAAGTTAATTGCTTTAAATATTCTAGAGTTTTCGGATCGTCGCTTTCATTATCTATGACAGCAATTTGAAAGTTTTTGTAGGTTGTAGTTTCCAGAGAATCTAGACAGGCTTTCAGCAATTTCACCTGATTTTTAGTAGGAATAATTACCGTTACTGACGGGCCGTCATCCGGGAAATCTTGGGCAAAGATGCCCAAATTTTCTTTGGTAGCCCAGGCGTGCTGAGCGACATTGCCATTAATTTGTCGGCGGTTTAGTGCATCTTGGATTGCTTTTTGACCTGCGCCAAAACTGGCGGGTTTTGCGGCCCCAGATATGGCTGTAGAACCGGGTGCAGTTCGCCAATGATACAGCACTAGAGGCAGGTGCGCGACGTGGCGACAAATTTCGGTTGCTCTTAAGGCAAAATCGTAATCTTGCGAGCCTTCAAAACCGAGGCGCAAGCCACCTATTTCTTCAAAAATCTGTTTTCTGACGGCGCACAAATGACCGAGATACATATAGGAAAGCAGCAGTTCTGGCGACCATTGCGGTTTGAATTGTGGGGCGAAACGGCGACCTTTGGTGTCGATTTTGTCGTCGTCTGAGTAGAGAAAATCGGTGGTTGGATGGGTGGCAAAATATAGCGCTACTTCGCCTAGGGCGTCGGGAGTTAGTTCGTCGTCGTTGTCTAAAAATAGGATGATGTCGCCTGTGGCGAGGGCGGCTGCGCTGTTAGTTGCGGCGCTGATGTTGCCGTTTTCTGTGCGAAATTGTATGCAGATACGATCGTCCTTTTCGGCCCAATTTTTCAAGGTGTCAGCAACCGTGGCGTCGGTACTATAGTCGTCAGCGATGCAGAGTTCCCAGTTTTGATAGACTTGATTGATTACACTGTCGATCGCACTTTCGAGAAAATCTATCTGCGGATTGTACACTGGCATGACCACCGAAATCTTGGGCAGCGCTTCCCCACAGGATTTTAACCGAGAGATCAAGTAATCGCGCGATCGACTATTCCACTGATTCACCTCCAACCAAGCGTCATACCTATCAATCGGTTTCGGCACCACAAAACCCGCAGGCGGTAGCAAATCCCCCGGCGCAGTCAACTGTTTTTGCTGTTGGTAAATCTTCCCCAACTGGCGCATCACCTTGACAATTTCCCAAGGCATCGGCACAATTCTGCCCAGACGCTGTTTTCTCTCCCTAGCCCGCTGCCGGATTGCCTCTACAAAACTCGAAAACTCCTCAAATTTATCAGCACTTCGCTGCCAAATATGGTAGCGCCGCACAGTCAATATTTGTGGCGCTTGAAAATACAAAATTTCCTCGGTATCTAACTCAGCTTGCAGCGAAACTTGCCATTCCCCTGGCGGCAAATCGACAAGTGCCTCAAAGCCGCTTTCCGAACTGTTAACCCAGTCGGGAAACACTTCGCCGACATCTTTTCTCCGCAAACCGTAGGCGCATTCTACAGAAATATCTCCGCACACAAAGCTTAATTTAGCAATTTTGCGATCGTGGTGACAGCACCAACCTGCGAACAAAATTTGACCCTGACGCTGTTCCCACACTACGGGTACATCTAACGATGCTTGAATTGTTGAAACCAACAGCGGATAAGTTGCCAAGAGATGCCAATTTCCGCCTGCTTCTTGGGCTTCTAGTACCACTTCGTGCCGTCCGGCAGGCGCTTGCAATTCAATAGTAAAACCCGCTTTCCTCGCAGCCAAAATATTAGAATGTGCTAGCGCTATATCGCTTCTTTCTATGCCGTAAACGCCCGAAAATATTTTGTCATCAATTCGGACACGCACTGCTTTAATCTCAATCTTTGTGTTAAATACCCAGCCCACAATTAGTAAATTAGAATCGCTAATTTGCCAAGTAGTGGGTTGGTCTAACGAAAAAATATATTTCGGGAAGAGGTCACGGATTCGGCGCCTAAAACCCCACAAATTTTCTCGGATTTGCCACCAGTCAGAAGACTTGATTGCCTCAATTTCTGCCCGCACTCTTTCTGTTTCCTGGCGCGATTTTTCTAAGTCTTCCCGACTTTCATTTAATTTTTCCTGAGTTTGACTCTGTATTGTTTCCAACCACAGTAACTCAGCTAACTTTTGCTCCAATTTGAATTCTTTTTCTTCGTATTTTACCTGACTCTTCCCTAATTCTGCTTCTAATTCCAAGACTTTTGCTAAAGCTGTTTGAAATTGCGATTCTTTGCCGGCAAGCTGTACCTGAGTTTGTCCTAATTCTGCTTCTAATTCCAAGACTTTTGCTAAAGCTGTTTGAAATTGTGATTCTTTGCCTGCAAGTTGTACCTGAGTTTGTCCTAATTCTGTTTCTAACTTCAGGACTTTTGCTAAAGCTTCTTGAAATTGCGATTCTTGACCGGCAAGCTGTGCCTGAGTTTGTCCTAATTCTGTTTCTAATCCGAGCAGTTTTGCTAAAGCTTCTTGAAAATTTGATTCTTTGCCTGCAAGTTGTACTTGAGTTTCTCCTAATTCTGCCTCCAATCCCAACACTTTCGCCTGGGCTTGGTGAAATTCTTCTTGCCACTGTTTGATTTCGGAATTGCTGGTTTTTTGCTGTTTTTCCAGCAAGCGGATTTTTAGCCAATCTTCAAAAGGCCCGACAGAAGATGCTGGAAAATGAATAATTTTATCGCTGGCAGAATTCGATTCGCTGCCCAGATTGCCAGCTTGGGTTTCCAAAACTTGATATAGTTCTAAGGCTTCGGGAAAATATTGTTCTATTAAACTTGGTCTGTGACTTTTGACAATATCGTTGACTAATAAAGATTCTTCAAAATTGTCGGCAGGTATCGCCCCTAAATTAACGTTAAATTTGTCGTTGACTCGATCGATAAAAAATTCCGGAGTGTTGCCGATCGGGTAAACGTTGGCCAACAGACAGCGATCGGGAAAACGTTCGGACAATTCTAAGACTTTTTGGTTGTAGTGAATCCACATTTTTACTGCCATTTGGGGATTTTGCAGCAAGCTGACATCGGTTCCGCGGCGGTACAGCGAATCCACGACTTCCCAGGGCGATCGATAAACGCAGATGAAATTGGCTGTGGGAAGCAAATTTAGCCAAAAATCCCAAAACAGGGCGGTTCGCGGGTCTTTCCAGCCCCAATGGTTGTCAGTTTGTTGGTTTTGCGCGATCGCCCGTTTGGCAATTTCCACATATTCCGCTGCTACCGGAATCGTTTGTTCAAACGTACAGCCGAGTTCATCTATGCCGTGCGATCGTAAAACACTCTTGTGAAACTCAACAAAATCAACATTCTCGAAATGACCTTTCACATTTCCCACCGCCGGGCCCACCAACTGTTTGCCAATATCAACTCCGACTTTCTGAAACAAAGAAGCCGTTAAAGATGTACCGGAACGGTGCATTCCAGTAACAATAAAAACCGACGGTTTGCTGTCATTCATATTCACAATTTCTCTCCCTCGCCCTAATTCCCACACCATTTTTACTCGCTACACGATTTAGCCCAAAATGCAACTTATAGGTAATATCCCAACACTTAGTCCCTCATCTCTCCCAATCTCCAATCTCCAATCCACAATCTAAAATCCAAAATCCAAAATCCAAAATCTAAAATGGTCTTGTCTTATTCTCCCGCTAAACCGAGCGCTCGCCTGACTTGAAACCACGTGCTTCTCAGCTTCCAGAACTTGCTACTTTCCATCGCCACAACTCGACATTGCGATTTCTCTAGTTCTTGCTTGACATTCATCAACTGATTTTCAGTCTTCTCCAACTGCATTTGCAGAGACACTAACTGACTTTGAGTTTGTTCCAACTGCGAGTGAACTGAAATTAATTGATTTTGAGTTTCTTCCAACTTAGTATGAGATTCTTCTAACTGAGTTTCAGTAATCATTAACTTACTTTGACTTTGCTCCCATTCTATCTTAGCCCCAGCTAGCTGAGTTTCAACCAATTGAAGTTTGAGTTGAGTAGACCCCAACAAAGACCGCGATTGCTTTTGCCTTACCAGCGATTGCACAGTGCAAGTTTCCAAAATCCATGTCAAACCGTAGTTATTGATTGCTTTAACGGTTAACACATCCTGCGGCGCCACAGAGTTTTTCGGTAAATAACAGTTCCAACCCGACTGCAAAGCCACATCAGTTTCAAAGTGTCCGGCCACATCCGGGCGATCGTAAAAAGGCTCGCACCTCTGCACAAACTCACCGTTTACCAGCACTTGCAAATCCTCAATTTTACCGCCATTATTCAGATCTGCCGCCCATCCTTCCAGATACAAATTCTCCTTATTTGTAAAAGCAGCAACATCAACATATCCTTCCGGGTGCTGATTGAATTTCAACTCCGAAAAATCTCTAGATAGTTGATTTGTGACAACATACAAATCCTGAAACCTGCATATACCTTTTTCGATGCGGTGAACAAAAGCCTTACCTGCGCTAACTTTATCGACAACTTCTCTGACAAACTTTTCAGTTACATAAGTTGTGCCGTATTCCTCCTTATCTAAAGACTGACTTTCGCTGAGGGCGCTGAACAGAATACCATTAGCAGGCATTTCTACATTAGGAGCACGCAAACACTCATCGTGAACGCTGAACATCAAAATACCGTTAGGAGTCAACAAATCGTACAAATTTTGCAACCAACTTGTAAAAGTTCTTTCCGGCATATGGCTGAAAAAAGAATTAGCCAGAATGCAGTCAAATTTGCGATCGATTAAATAATTTTCTGGTTTGCCAGTCGAAACAATACCGCTAACGCCGAAGTATTCAGCTTGAAACTTAACCGCATTAGCATAAATATCAGAAACCCAAACTTGTTCCGGCGGCATTTCCTGAATCAAAAACCGTGTAAATCTACCGTAACCGCAGGCAAAATCTAGAAAAGATGGTACATTTTCAAAACTGCCAAAATGCCAATCCACAACCTGTTTAACCGTATCCAGGATGCGGCGCCCCAGCGAATAATAGCGCACCAAAGCCCGATCGCGATCGTCCTTGACATTGCTCAACGCAAACAAATACATTTCATCGTTTTCGCAGATATTTAGTTTAAAATCTTCGGGAAACTTAGTTTGCTCTCGAATAAATGCTTCGATTACCGGATTTTGGACTAAATCTAAATTGCTCTCGCTCATTGTTTTCACAGAATTTTAGATGACTTCGGTTGACGCCTTTTTCACCAGAGAATCAGAATTAACAACAGTTAAACACGGTTCGATCAGCAAGTCAACGATGCCGTTACCGCAGGACTCAGTACAAGACTGAACTCTAAACATCGCCACATCAACGCAGCGATCCAGATAAGTTAAATCCTCATCTACCGTTCCCACAACCCCCGCATTCAAAAAATAAACCCCAGGATTTAGCAAACATTTAAACTGAAACTTCACGACAATTGTCGTTCCCGCTTCCACATATCTAACGGACTGACTGGAAGCCTTTAAAGAAGCACCAGCTAACTCAAAACCGCTAATCGTTTTAATCAACATTCCAAACCTCACCTTGGAAGTTGACCGCGAGAAAGTGACAGAGTAAGTGTAAACATAATCTTGACGACCAATCAAGTGATTTACCACAGTTCCCGAGCGTGTCTCGATGTGGGGGTTGATAATTTCCGCTCCACGAGACGGATACCTCACCGTATTCGACGGTATCATCCCCGGATCGTAAAATTCATCATAATGTTCCTGGGATTTCGAGTGATATTGCTCGGGTTTCACCTCCGTCTTTGTGCTTTCTAAATTAGCATCCTGAAGATTGTTGTCACTTTCTTGCTTTGTGAGTTGATTTAGCGATCGAATATCTGACTTCAGCCCCAACACTTTATCTGGATCTGCATATATCAACTTTTGATACTTAGAAATTACCACCTTCGGCGTGTGAGCGAGCAGCAATTCTCCGCTATCCATTAAAATTGCTGACGTACAAAGTTGCACCACCGAAGTAGCAGCGTGAGAGACAAATAAAATCGTGCCGCCACCTTCTTGAATGCTTTGCAAGCGGGCAAAACACTTGCGCTGAAAAGCTTCGTCGCCTACCGAAAGTGCTTCGTCAACCACCAAAATATCCGGTTCGACGCTAGTCGCAACAGCAAAAGCCAGCCTGACAAACATACCGCTGGAATAAGTTTTGACTGGCTGTTCGATGAAATCTCCAATATCAGCAAAAGCAGCTATTTCGTCAAACTTTGCTTCAGTTTCTTTTTGACTGAATCCCAGTATTTGAGCGTTGAAGAATACATTTTGCCGCCCGGTAAATTCCGGGTTAAATCCGCTTCCAAGTTCCAACAAAGCGGAAATTCGTCCTTTCACATCCACGCTGCCGGTGGTGGGCGTCAGCGTCCCCACAATTATTTGCAAAAGAGTGCTTTTTCCCGAACCGTTGCGGCCGACAATTCCTAGAGTTTGTCCTTGAGGAATTTCCAGATTGATGTCGTGGAGAGCCCAAAATTCGTCAGCGAGTTTTTTGCTGGGGTAAATAATTTCTTTTAAGCGGTCTCCTGGACGATCGTATCGCTTAAAGCATTTAGAAACATTTTTTAGTGAAATTACATTTTCTGTCATCCGATTTTAGATTTTAGATTTTAGATTTTAGATTGATATTATGTCCGATCTCACTAAAAATAGGTTTGTAGTGAGGACTTTAGTCCTCAGATTTTTATGAGGAATGCGAGTCCTCACTACAAACCTTTATTGGAATTTTAGATTTTAGATTGACTTGCGATCTCAAATAAGTTTACCAGGAGAAATTGGTTTAAAGCCGGAACCCTTGTAGGGAGAAATCAAAAAAAGACGATTCATTACTCGAATCCTCGGACTTCCAGGTAGAGGTCGCCCTCAACTGTCAACTGTCAACTGTCAACTGTCAACTGTCAAAGCACGTCAGCAAAAGCGGGGCGCAAACGGCGGTAAACTGCAAAACCTGCACAAAATATAGCAGCAGAAATCAGGGTGGCGACACCCCATTCACCCCAATGCTTGACTTCTCCAAGCAGTATCAGATCTCGGTAAATCTCGGAGATGGCGGCCATTGGATTGAGCCAAAATATCCACGCTCGCCATTCTTCGGGGATGATTGATGCTGGATAGACGATCGGCGTCAAATAAAACCAAAAATTTAGAATAACACCTAATGTCTGAGGAATGTCTCGCAAAAACACTGTCAAGCCCGCTGTCAAATATCCCAAGCCCGCTGTTAGCAGCAACTGAGGCGCCCAAACCAGTGGCAGCAAGCATAAAGTAGCGTTGAGCTTTTGCGTGGACACTGCTACGATCAGAATCAAAGCTGCTAAACCGAGAGAACTTTCAATAAAAGCGGTCAAAATCGGCACTAGCGGCAGCAAACCGAGGGGAAATACCACTTTTTTGACTAAATTTGGCTGCCCAACCACGGATACTCCCGATTTAATCAAACCGCTGGTGAAGGCACTCCAAGGCAATAAACCTGCAAACAGCCAGACTCCAAAGGTAATGTCACTGTTTTCGGGGAACCCTGCAAGTTGGAGCTTGACCTTGAGGACGATCGAGAATACATAAGTGTAAATCACCAATTGCGATAGCTGATTCAGCAGCGGCCACAAATTGCCCAGAATCGAACCTTTGTATTGAGCTTCCAAGTCCCGGCGCACCAATGTTGTCAGTAGATGCAGCTTCGTCCACCGTTGGCTGCTTGCGGGCATCCTGCCGCGAGCCGATCGGGCTTTTTGGGCAACTCCTTTCACCGTTCTCAGCAATTTTTTCGCCCTCGTTCACTAACCTTCACACCTAAATCAACTCCAGCTACGATTGTGCAGCTTTTGCTAAACCGCAATTATTCCACAGCCCCGCCGCTTTGATCAAGCATCTGCTGGCAAAGATCGGACTCGGCGGTTGAAACCGCGTCTAGACAAACGAAGTCTGCCTCCGCAGACTGAAGAAAATAAGAGACAAAATTGCAAAAGTCCTTTTAATCAATTTTTTGAGCGGGACTGTAGCCCATCCTAGCTATTTTTGCTAGAGGTCTACTTTACCCGATCGCCTGACTCACTGCTGAACGTATCGCCAGTTTTTGCTCGTCGTCGTAGCCCCACCGTTCAAAAAATTCCTCGTACTCGCCGCTAGCATTCTGCAAACTTTCCAGCATTTCGGACGCTACAGCTTTACAGGCGGGCATTTGCAGGATTTGAATCAAATTGTGCGATCGCCCCTGCACTCTAGCAGAACCCGCGGCTCTTTCCTCGCTTTGATGGCGCGAATGATAGACAACCATCGCCGACGACATCGCTAAATTTTTCACCAGCAGTTCTGCTACGATCTCAGGAGCCGATCGCAGCGCCTCGATAACTCCGGGTGAAGGCCGGTCTGCCACCTGTCCCTCGTCCGTCAGATAAGTAACAAAAAAACCCCGAGCACCGTTCTTAGTTTTCACCAGAGAGGCCACTGCTTGCTCGATCTGGGCCTCTGAAAGTCGTGAACCCTCAATTTGGGGCAATAAAGATTGAGTCAGCTCGATCGCCCCCTCAAAAGTTATGCTTTCCGACGCTAATAAAGAAGATGGAATACTCATAGCGAACTCAATACTGGTAATGATTCCGCTCACAATTGTAAACAATTCCCATTGCCCGATCGCAAATAACTATGGCAATTATCTCCTCCAAACAACAACCACCCGACCCAAATCTACCCGAAGACATAGCCCCGGCACCCCGGAAAAAAGCCGCCAAACCCGAGACGGAATCGCTACTAGAATCGCAAGAACTACCCGACGAAATCAACAGCAAACAAGAAGACAAAATCCGGCCCCAGCGGTTAGCTGAATATATCGGGCAAAAAGACTTGAGAGAAGTTTTGGCGATCGCAATTGCAGCAGCCAAATCCCGCGGCGAACCGATGGATCACCTGTTACTCTACGGCCCGCCGGGATTGGGCAAAACCACAATGTCGCTAATTCTAGCCGCAGAAATGGAAGTAGAATGCAAAATCACCACAGCCCCAGCCCTAGAAAAACCGCGAGATATTGTCGGATTGCTAATCAACCTGAAAGCAGGCGACGTGCTGTTTATCGACGAAATTCACCGATTATCGAAAGTTACAGAAGAAATCCTGTATCCGGCGATGGAAGACTGCCGCTTAGATATTACGATCGGTCAAGGAAAAAGCGCCAAAATCCGCAGCATTCCGCTGAAACCCTTTACCTTAGTAGGCGCCACCACCAAAGTTGGGTCACTGACATCTCCATTGCGCGATCGCTTCGGCTTGATCCAAAGACTGCGATATTACGAAATAGACGAACTTAGTCTAATTGTCCAAAGAACCGCCCAAGTTCTTGACACTCAAATCACCCCAGAAGGAGCCGAAGAAATTGCCCGCCGCGCTCGCGGAACACCCCGGATTGCCAACCGTTTGCTGCGCCGAGTCAGAGACTACAGCGAAGTCAAAAATTTAAAGCCAATCAACGCCGAAGTTGCCTCCGTCGCCCTCGAATTGTTCAACGTCGATCCGCTAGGTTTGGATTGGACAGATCGGTCTCTTTTGACAGCAATGATCGAAAACTTTAACGGCGGCCCCGTGGGTTTAGAAACCCTCGCAGCTTCTACAGGAGAAGACACTCAAACAATTGAGGATGTGTACGAACCTTATTTAATGCAAATCGGATTTTTGCAGCGAACAAGTCGGGGTAGAATTGCCACAGCCGCTGCTTGGAAACACCTAGGTTTTGTCTCACCTAAATTATTGTAGGGTGCGTTAGATGGAGCGTGCTTAAATAATTGCGATGGAACAGTCGTAGGGTGCGTCGCCCTCGAAAATTCCCAAAGAAATATCGATAATCTTACAGCGACGCACCTGACAAACAGCGCTACAGTGCATCAGGAAAGGCAATTCTCAATCATCACTGAAAATTCTATCACAAAGCCCTGCACGAAACTCGTCATGTTGTTGATTGATACATTATATCGTTTCCGGTTGCATCGGTATTCTTTAAACCGTAAACAATTAACAGTCAACAGTTAACATTCAACATCACCTGACAGTACAACCGAAATTGATATAACTTGCTATCTAACAAATTTTAAGAGGGCTCGCATCCCAACAACATACCTTTCTTAGTACGTAGTTGCGATGCAAGCGCTCTTGGGGCCCAAGCCCAACAACATACCTTTCTTGGTACGTAGTTGCGCTTCAGCGCTCTTGGGGCTCGCATCCCAACAACATACCTTTCTTGGTACGTAGTTGCGATGCAAGCGCTCTTGGGGCTCGCATCCCAACAACATACCTCATCTTTTTGGTAAAGGCTATATGTCTATCACAATCAATTACACACTATCCGAAGCCAGACGCAACTCCCGCAACATCTTTTCTCGCTCGCGCGCAATTCTTATAGCAGTTTCCCAAGTAAAAGTAAAAGATTGAAAAGAATCAGAATCAATCCGATCTTCGTCCAAATCTACAATCACCTGGTTAAAAATCTCAAATAACTCTTCTTGCAAGAAATGAATTTCATGCGAAGTTTTCGCTTGACGAATTTTTTGAATCAAACTTAAAATCGCCAAATTAAACTGATCGGCTTGATTTTTTTGTTTTTCTACAAAGCGCGAGCGCAACTGCCAAACCCAAGAGGCGAAAAGCGTTCCGATAGATAAATATAAAGCCATAAGATCGGAATTAGCAGCCCAAAAATCCGGCTTTTCGCGATCGTAATAAGCCTGAGCGCCCTCATGTAGGGGCAAAGCCAAACCCCCATTTCCTCCAGGCTGACTAATCATTGCCGCCAGCGAATTAGCAGCTACCAAATTGCGGCGGTACTCGAACACAATCCGCGTAATTTCCCGCACGATCTCCGGATCGACATCCTTCCGGGCCAACAGAGTAGCCTGCACTCCCACGGTCGCCAAATCTGCATCGGGAACAGCCGGATCGGCTTTGTAAGTACCCTTAGGAATCATATCGGCTTCCAAATAAGGCAACTTTATTTTCATGGCAGATCCTTGGTCGATCTGTACTAGCTTTCCCTGCGTATTTTGCAGCAAGTTTCTAACCAGATCGCTGCCGGGAGGCAGTACCCTGAAAATAGCATCAACCTCGCCATTACTAAATAATTTACTAGCCTCTGTCCAAGAATTTGGAGTAAACATAAAATCGGTTTCTTTTAAACCATAATGTTCGCTCATCAACCAAAAAGAACTGTAAGAACCACTGCCTCTTGCCATCAGTGCAATATGTTTGCCTTTTAAATCCGAAATACTTTTAATTCCCGACTGTTCGGAAACAATTAAATGAAAAACTTCCTTAAACAACGAAGCTATTACCCGAGCAGAAGGTACCGCAGCCGTATCGTTTTGTACGATCGCTAACTGAGCCTCATTCGACTCAAGCTTCCGCATATTTTCCTCAGCACCTTGAGTTTCAATAACTTGAATGCGGATGCGCGGATTGTGTTTCACGACGACATCAGCAAGTGCCTGTCCGAAAGGGTAATAATTCCCAGTTTTTGTTCCCGTGGCCAGTGTTAATTGATAGACTCGCTCCTTGTCTTGGTGAAGCTTCCAGCCAAAAGCTCCAATCAGGACAAAGCTTAAGAGAGCAACGGGCAGCAGTAATTTACTTTGCATTGATGTTGAGACTCGATCGATAATGGCAAAATTACAAGTATTGTAGTTGAAAATCAAAAGAAGACTCGGGAAATTCGACGCGCCCGATAGGGGAGGAGTCAATGCCCTGCGCGGGCCCCATTCCCAATGCCCCATTCCCCATTCCCTATGCCCAATTCCCCATTCCCAATTCCCCATTCCCAATTCCCCATGTTACTATCCCTCAGAATAGAAAACTTTGCCCTAATTGACCGCCTGGATCTAGACTTTGGCCCGAGTTTGAACGTATTTACAGGGGAAACCGGGGCTGGAAAATCGATTATCTTAGATGCGATCGATGTAGTTTTGGGCGGGAAAGTCGATCGCCGATCGATTCGCACCGGAGCAACGCGGGCAATATTGGAAGCTACCTTTGAATTAGACTCATCCGCCACCAAGTGGCTCTTCGAGCAAGAAATCGAACCCATAGATGGCAATTTAGCCGTTTGCAGCCGGGAAATTAACGTATCTAGCGGTGCTTTGCGGAGTCGATCGCGTTTGAACGGAATTCTCGTCAACCGCCAGTTAATGGAGCAACTGCGCGATCGGCTTGTGGAAATTACGGCCCAAGGCCAAACCGTCCACCTCGGCCAAGAAACTCTCCAGCGAGAATGGCTGGATTTGTACGGTGGTAAAAAACTCACTCAAGCGCGATCGACAACCAGCACCGCGTGGCTGGGGGCTGCCAGCGCCAAAACAGCCCTCAACCGCAGGCGTCAGTCGGAACAACAGCGGCTGCAAAGACTGGATTTATTAGAATACCAAGTCCGAGAACTTAGCGAAGCCCACATCGAAGACGGCGGGGAACTCGAACAGCTAGAACAAGAATCAATCCGCCTCGGCCACGTCGTCGAATTGCAGCAGCAGAGTTACCGAGTTCACCAGGCCCTTTACCAAAACGACGGCGATAGCGCCTCAGCCGCCGACTTGTTGAGCAAAGCCGAGGAAATTTTAAACGACATGGTAGTCTACGATGTCCAGTTGCAACCAATTTTAGAAATGGTCAGCGACGCCCTAGCTCAAGCCACAGAAGCCAGCAGCCAAATTAGCAGCTACGGCGAACAATTAGAAGCAGATCCCGAAAGACTCGAAGAAGTAGAAGATCGGATTCGCGAACTCAAACAAATTTGCCGCAAATACGGGCAGCTCTCAGAAGCGATCGCCTACTACCACAGCATCCAAAACGAACTAAACGAACTTTTAGAAGGAGGCGAGTCAATGGAAGCCTTAGAACTCGCATATCAGACTGCTCTAGAGCAATTAAAAGACGCTTGCAGCCACCTCACCATCCTGCGGCGCTCCGCAGCCCTGAAACTCGAAACCCACCTCGTGGGAGAACTTAAGCCCTTAGCTATGGAAAAAGTCCAATTTCAAGTCGAGATCTCGCCCTGTAGCCCAACCGCCACCGGTGCTGACCAAATTGCCTTTTGTTTCAGCCCCAACCCGGGGGAACCGCTGCAACCTTTAGGGGCGATCGCCTCCGGGGGAGAAATGAGCCGCTTTCTACTCGCCATCAAAGCCTGTTTTTCCCAAATTGAAAGCGCCGGAACCCTAATTTTTGACGAAATCGATGCCGGAGTCTCCGGGAGAGTCGCCGGTGCGATCGCCAAAAAGCTCTATCAACTCTCCGACAAACACCAAGTTTTGTGCGTCACCCACCAGCCGCTAATCGCCGCGATGGCTGATTGTCATTTTCGCGTCAACAAACAGACGATCGCAGCAGAATCAAGTATCGGCGAAGCAGCCAACACCGAACCGGGCGAACGAACTGTAGTCAGAGTTGCAGTCCTCAACAGCCAGCAGCGCCGGGAAGAGCTCGCCCAACTCGCCAGCGGTCGATCGGCCCATGAGGCGATCGCCTTTGCCGAATCACTACTCGTCGAAGCCGCCGGATTGCGCCAAAGTCAGTCGGCCAAACCCTCAAAGTAGCAGCATTGCTCCCGAATCGCCAATCAAAAATAGTCTTGTCAGTAAATCCACCTAAACTTAACGTAAAATATGAATCGCGATCGAGCTTGCTGTGTATGTCTTCTGACTTCATCGCGATAGATAACGAAAGTCTTCTTGCTCTTCCTTTTACTCACCGTTCCGAGTCTCCCAAACGGTTTGAAGGAAATATGGAGATTTAAAAAACCAGTTTCAATGCCCAAAACTGCAAAAAAACTGCAACTGACAACCGACGATCGAACGGCGTCAAACTCAGTTCTTCAAAGCCTAATCTGATCCTCCAGGCGATCGGGGGGTCAAAAGGCGGACTTTTTTTCCGAGTCGGAGGTTACACTGAAAATGACCGAAAAACGAGGCGCAAGCCCCGTCCTTTTAAGGCTGGGGTCTAGCCGATTAGCGACTTCAGTCGCCTTGGAGCGAGTGCGCGGCTTCAGCCACA